>JBJEPA010000080.1:0-9555 GCA_051880995.1 Ruminococcus sp. | reverse complement strand
CGATCTCCGTTGACAAGAGGAAAACCGATGAATGGCTTGGCAATTTAGAGGAAGCCCTTGAGGGCAGAAAGCCGACTTACCTTGTAATTCACCATATGGAGCCTGACCACGCAGGTTCAATTCAGGCTTGTATGGAAAAATATCCCGACATCACCCTTGTGGGAAACAAGAAGATTTTTGAATTTTTAAAGCAGTTCACAGGCATTGACGTTATGGACAAGGGATTCATTATGAGTGAGGGAAATGTCCTAAACCTTGGCAGTCACGAACTGAAGTTCTTTATGGCACCTATGGTGCATTGGCCTGAGGTTATGGTTTCCTACGACAGCAAGGACAAGATTCTCTTCTCCGCAGACGGCTTTGGAAAGTTCGGTGCACTTGACTGTGACGAGGACTGGGCATGTGAAGCAAGAAGATACTACTTTAACATTGTGGGCAAGTACGGCGCACAGGTACAGGCACTTCTAAAGAAGGCATCCACCCTTGACATAGAAATCATCTGTCCTACCCACGGACCTATCCTTAAGGAAAATCTTGGCTACTACCTTGACCTTTACAACACCTGGTCATCCTACAAGCCGGAGTCCGACGGAATTTTTGTTGCATACTGTTCAATCCACGGCAACACAGCAAATGCCATTATGGAATTTGAGAAGATTTTAAAGAGTAAAACAGACAAAAAGGTTGTTCTCACCGACCTTGCAAGGTGCGACCTTGCCGAGGCTATTGAGGACGCATTCCGTTACAGCACAATGGTTGTTGCCGCCCCTTCCTATGACGCAGGTGTGTTCCCAATTATGAACGACTTTTTGCACCACCTAAAGGCAAAGGCATACCAGAACCGCAAGGTTGGTATCATTGAAAACGGAACATGGGCACCAAGTGCAGGCAAGGTTATGAATGAATACCTCACCTCAATGAAGGACATTGAAATCTGCCCAACTATGGTTTCTATCCGTTCTTCAGCAAATGAGGACACATACAAGGCTATGGATCACCTTGCAGACGAGCTTCTTACAGAGCATATTTTTGAGAAAGAGTCTATGTTCAGCGTAGGCTACGGCTTATATGTTCTCACAACAAAAGACGGCACCAAGGACAACGGTTGCATAATTAACACAGTTCAGCAGGTGACCTCCGAACCAAACAGAATTTCTGTAACTATTAATAAGCAGAACTACTCCACCTCCATTGTCAGCAAAACAGGTGTGTTCAACATTTCTATTCTTACAGAGGAAACTCCTTTCTCACTTTTCCAAAACTTCGGTTTCCAAAGCGGAAAGGATGTTGACAAATTCAAGGACTACACAAATGTTAAGCGTGGCGCAAACGGTGTGAGATACCTTGAGGAATACACCAACACCTACCTTTCAGGCAAGGTTGTACAGCAGATTGACCTTGGCAGTCACATTATGTTTATTGCCGATGTAACAGACGGTGTAAAGCTAAGCGACAAGCCCACAGTTACATACGACTATTACCAGAAGAACATTAAGCCAAAGGCACAAAAGCCGAAGGAATCCAATGGTGACATATGGGTATGTAAGATTTGCGGATGGACATATGACGAATCTAAGGGAATGCCTGAACAGGGAATCCCGGCAGGAACAAAGTTTGAGGATTTGCCGGATGACTTTTTCTGCCCACTTTGCAAGCATCCAAAGTCAGATTTTGAGAAGATGTAATTTTTCAAATTAATAATCAGAATAGCAACTGCCCCAAGGTATATACCTTTGGGGCAGTTTTGTTTTTGACATATTGTTCTTGTGTAAAGGGGAGTGACATCTTGCACAAGGAAGTCTGGGTTATAATGCAAGTGTGCTTATTGATTGCTTAACTTTATTCCTGCATTACAGAAGTAGTTTCTGTTTCTTCATCAGATGGATTGGTTGCATTAGTTGTTGTGTCGGTATTGATGGATGGGTTGGTGTTTTCCTCATCCATAAGCTCATAACTTCCGCCGAATTTGTTCAGCACAGATGCAACAGCGTTGTAGGTTTCTGCATCTGCATCATTATTGATAAGTGAAAGTGTAAGGCTCTCTTCACTGTTAAGTCTTGACTCCAACTCCTCTGTTGAGGCTAAAACCTCTCCGTTGTAGGAAATTTCTCCCCCCGATACAGTCACAACCACAAGTGTTTCGTGAATAGGCAAGGTGGTTGTGGCAGTTTCGCTATTACCATTATCACTTTGCTCATAGTTAGGAGTATTTCCGCTGAGGTAGGTGTAAACTCCTACAGCTACAGCCGCCAGAACAGCAAGTATGGCAACGGTTATAATAAGTCCTTTTCCTTTGCTTTTCTTTTCAGTTTGCCTTTTTGCTTGGGTGTGACTGTGGCTTTTTCTGTCCTTTGGGGTTACAGGCTCTCTGCGAGTTGTTCTTTCCCTTGTTTTTGGGGTTTGCTCTATGTGAGTATGCTCCTGTCTGTTTTCTCTGTGTTCGGTAGGAGTGGTCTTTCCTGTGGATAGCTTTTCCTCGGTGAAAAAGTCCTTTTGCGCGTTTTTTTCCCGTCTTGCCTCGGAAAGAATTTTGTCGATTTCCAAATCTATATCAGACTGTCTGCTAACTTTAGGGTCGGTATATGACTTTGAGTTTTTGCGGTCAAAAATTTCATTGTCATTTTTCGACATAATATCACTCCTTCCTTACCTTATACCTCTAATTTAACATATATTTTTACAATCTTCAACTCTTTTATTTTGGAAAAGTATCGGCACAGACAGATTACAAAAGAAATAGCTAATGAAGGCGGTATCCTGTCATTAGCATTCCTTTTTCATTTTATTCCTTTATTAGTGAATACGCAGTAATCTTTTTTATCGGTGTGGCTAAACACAAGCTGATAATGAAGTTTACTACAATTTGTATTATGGCAACACCAATGAGAAACACAAGGGAAATTTCAAAATTGTTTTTCATTGCACCAACTGTTTGGAAAATCATTTCATTCATCACAGGTAAATACAAAACACCCAACAGTGCTGAGGATAAAACTGCAACAACCGTTACAGGCAAAAATCCACCTGCAATCTGCATAATCAACTGCTTGTTGGAGTATCCCATCGCCTTGTAAATTCCAAGCTCCCTCTTCCTTTTCACAATAAGGGATTTGATGATGATGTACAGAATAAGGAGTACAATAAGAACGGTTAAGATGAAAATAACTGCAATTATCACCTGCATCATAAGGGTGTAAATATCTTTAGAAACCTTTGCTGTTTTGGCGTGGTTGACGGAGCTTATTATGTCTGCACTGTTTTCTCTTTCAATATCAGAAAGGGTTTTTGTTACATCAGCATTGTTTTTTAGGTAAAGGTAAAGGGATTGATTTGTATAGCTGTTGTCCAGGTGGAAATATCCGTCCTGTGTAAACTCACATATCTTTCCTTGATTATTTACGCTTTGAACATAGCCCACAACCTTGTAGCGGTATGAGGTGCTACCGTTTTCAACCTTAACCATATCACCAATAG
The DNA here is from genome assembly GCA_051880995.1 of Ruminococcus sp. Lineage (GTDB taxonomy): Bacteria > Bacillota > Clostridia > Oscillospirales > Acutalibacteraceae > Ruminococcoides. The sequence goes on along the minus strand of JBJEPA010000080.1, from coordinate 6,081 downwards.
AGTAGTCCTTAGCAAGGGCACTGCCCAAAGCGATTTCGTCATTTTTCGTTGGATTTCTGCCCTGATAGCACAGGTCGTTGTCTGCATTGGAGAAATCTTCACAAATAAAGGCTTTTAAACTTTCGTTTTCAGCTTTTACGGTCTTTTGGTCGTACTCAAGTACCTTGTTAACCTTGCGGTCGTCCCCAAGATTATTCTTGACTTTTTCAACACTTTGTGGCTTAACCTGTAGTACGATATCAGGTGTTTCGTCAGAAAGTGAAGATAACAGATTGTCGGGTTCAACAACAGAATTGTAGAAAAGAATTCCTGCAAAGGCAAGTAGTACCGTTACCAGAAATGACACAATAAACAAGAGGATATTCTGCTTTGCACAGGAGGCGGTCTGCTTTAAAATCAGACTTATCTGCAAAGGGGTTACAGAGCTGTCCAAAGGAAAGTGGTTCTTTTTTTCTCTGTTGCTTTCGTCAATACCTCTTATTGCGTTTATAGGCTGTAATTTTTTTATACGCCTTGCCGATAAGTAGGTGAACATCAGGGTAATTCCTACAAGGATTAAGACGGTAATCACCAAAGCTTTGATGTCAAAATACAGGCTGAATGAAAAACCTGACTGAAGTGCAAGCACCTGTGCCAAAACAGGGAGCACAGCGTAGGAAATCGAGATGCCCAGCAATGCAGTTGCAAAAGCAACAATCAAATAGGGCAGTACAGTGGAGGCAATAATCATTTTGCCGGTGTACCCAAGGGCTTTCAGCACACCCATATTTGTGATTTCCTCTTCAATGGTGTTTTGTATTCTGAATTTGCTCAGGAACATACTTACAAGGAGAATGACAACGGCAAAGGTTAACAGTATGAGTATAATCAGATTACTGGTCATTGTCCTTGCCTGTTTAACGGAAGCGCTGTCATTAATTGATAAAAGACTGATGTTTTTATCTGTTAGTATGGAGCTTATCTCCTCAGTGATTTTTGTCACATCACAATTCTTTTTTGTCTTTAAAGAATATTCAGCAACTACATTTTCCTTGATTTTCTGTGAAAGGTTTTTGTAGGATTTTTCGGGGAGATAGGCACTGACAGTTCCACTTCCTGCATTTCCGTACTGCATCTCATCAATAATACCGGCAACGGTAAAGGTGCAGTTTTTGCCGTCAATTTGATATGTTATATTTTCTCCTGTTTTATATTCTCCGAATTGGGCAACATAAAGGGGTATATATATGGGAAAATCGTAATTGTTCTCTGTTTCTTCCTTAATTTCAAATTTATTCAGACTGTGATTTTCCTCCATATTGTAGAAGATTGTACCGATGGAAAAATCCACACCTCTAAAATCCTTTATAGTTGCTTTTGATAAAATACCCTCTCGGCTTTCTACATTCTCAACATCGGAAATTTCCAGACATTTGTCCTTAACTGAGCTTTGGTCTTGGGATTTTGGAATACAGAAATTCATAGTAGCGGTGTTCAGTTCAGAAAATCTTGTGTCATATGCCTTGTCAACCTGTAGTGTCAGCACAAGTGCAAGGTTGAGAATTAACGCTGTCAGCAAAATTATAATTCCAAAGGATATATACTGCCCCTTTTCTTTCTTTAGGTTGTGGAGGATAAGTCCTGAGATTTTTCTCATATTACCACCCCATCTCCGCCAAAAAGCTGTTTAGCTTTTCATTTCTTTCGCTGTTTGTTTGCTCATAGCTTCCCAAATCACATTCTCCGAAAATCTCACCGTCCTTTAGGTAGATTACTCGGTTGCCCCTAAGTGCCGACTTTTTGTCGTGAGTGACCATAATAATGGTTTGACCGTTTTTATGAAGGTCTGTAAAGACATCAAGAACAGCCTCTGAATTGTTGGAGTTCAGCGCTCCTGTGGGTTCGTCTGCAAATACTACATTTGGGTTGTTGATTACCGCCCTTACAATTCCTGCCCTCTGTGCCTCACCACCTGATATTTGTGTTGGAAATTTCTTTTGCGTTACAGGAGGAATGTTCACCATTTCAAATAGCTTTTTGGCTCTTTTTACTATTTCCTTGCGGTTGCTGTTTAAAAGTGCACCGGAAGTGATTACATTGTCCATAAGGCTCATTTTTTCCAGTAAATAAATCTGCTGAAAAACAAAACCGCAGTTTTTTCTTCTGAACACAGCCAGCTTGTCATCGCTTAAGCGGGTGATGCTTTGTCCGCAAAATTCGATTTCCCCCTCTGTTGGTCTGTCCATACCGGATAGGGAATACATAAGTGTAGATTTTCCCGCACCTGATGAACCCATAATCACGGTAAAACCCCCTTGGTATATATCAAGGTTAAGGTTTTCAAAAATCACCTGTTCCATATCCTGAGTTTTAAAGCTCTTTTTTAGGTTTCTTGCGGAGATAACAACTTCTCTTTCATTCATCTTCATTGCCTCCCCTTAGTCCTGTGCCGAAATAACCAGCTCACTCTTCATACCGTTCAGCTCAATGATATTGTCAGCGCCTTGTTCTGCAAAGGAGTCTGTTTTTTTGCCTGATTTTTCAAAGGTGATGCTTGTGCCGATGCCCTTTGCTACAGCGGAAAAATGTGCGTCTGACGGTACACTTATTCGTGATGTGGCGGAAATCTGATTAATCTCCACCGAACCGTTAAGGGTAAGGCAGGTGATGTCCATATCAAGGTTGCAGTTAAGCTCAACTGTTCCCTCAACATTTTCAAGGGTTACATTACTTGTCTTAGCATCCAACTCAATGCTGTCGCATTTAAGTGAACGAATTTCAACCCTTTGGGAGTTGACAGTCGCCTCAATTTTGCCGATGTACTGATTTGGTATCAGTACAAAAATCATAACAGCCTCTTTGGCGGTAGCTTCAGTCATATCGTTTTTTCTGATAACATCAATGTCAATATGCTTTTTTACATCATCAATTTTTACCTTAAAGTCCTTTTGAATGGTGGAAAGGGTGTTTGACGCAAGTCTGACACGGATTTTCTCACCGTCATAGCCGGACAAAACAAGGGTGTTTGCACCCCCAAGCTTCATATCATATCTCTTTGCCTGTTCAATATCGTACTCGGTAATACTTTCATATAGAAAGTCACTTTGCCTATTGATATTTTTTTCGTTGGAAAAAAGCTCGTCAATGGATATATTGAAAATAGAGGAAATTGCCATAATATTTTCAATGTCCGGTGTTCCGTTATCCCCTTCCCATTTTGTAATAGCCTGTCTTGAAACTCCTATTTTTTCTGCAAGCTTTTCCTGTGACATACCCGCCTGCTTACGGATGGTTTTTAATTTTTCTGCAAATATCATATGAATGACCTCCTTATACTAATACCTAATTAAATCCTAAAAATCTTTTTGGCATATTTTCCGCCATACTTCGTGAGCTGTCCTCGAAAGGCGTCAGCCTTTCTGTGGAATCTCACTCGTCTGACAAAAAATCTGCTCAAAAATCTATTTTAGTTTTTAATCAGGTATTAGTATCACTGTGATAACCCAATTATAGAAAACTACACCTTACAAAACAAGAAATTTTAGTTTACATTGGGATATTTTTTCGCTACTTTCAGTTGCATTTGTGATTTTTTCTCATTCTAATGGGATTTTTAGGTATTTAAGAAAATGGAATTTTTTGTAAAGCAAGAGTCGTCCTATTTTATGTTGCTCACAAAAAAACGGCAGAGGTTTTTGCTCTGCCGTCATAATTATTATCCCCAAAAATTTATTTTGACATTTATTTCACGATTTTCAGCGAAATATCAAATGCCTTTACGGAGTGGGTGAGAGCGCCGATGGAGATAATATCTACACCTGTTTCAGCCACACCTCTGATAGTTTCTTCTGTAATTCCGCCGGAGGCTTCAAGGAGTGCCTTGCCGTTTGTGATTTCCACTGCTTTTTTCATTGTTTCGTTGTCCATATTGTCCAGCATAATCACATCAACATCAACGGAAAGTGCCTCTTTCAGCTCATCAAGGTTTCTTACCTCAAGCTCTACCTTAGCCATATGACCAAGCTTGCTCCTCAGCTTTTTCACAGCGCCTGTAATTCCGCCACCTGCGTCAACATGGTTGTCCTTTAGCATTGCAGCGTCACTCAGGTTGTAGCGGTGGTTCTTTCCTCCGCCAACTGTGACAGCGTATTTCTGGATTGGTCTTAGTCCCGGCAGAGTTTTTCTTGTATCTGCGATGGATGCGTTTGTACCCTCAACAATTTTAACAATTTTATTTGTCATTGTGGCAATACCACTCATATGCTGGAGAAGATTAAGGGAAGTTCTTTCGCCCTTTAGAATTGTTCTTGTCTTGCCCTTTACTGTGGCGATAATGTCGCCTTTTTTAACATATTCCCCGTCTTTGATGAAAACCTCATACTGAAAATCGGGTTGAATAAGGGTGAAAACCCTAAGGGCAACATCAATTCCGCAAAGCACACCCTCTGCTTTAGCAAGAAACTTTGCCTCGCCCTCCTGGTCCTGTGGGATAAGGTTGTCTGTTGTAATGTCAATGTAGTTGATGTCCTCTTTAAGGGCTGACTTAATAAGGTCGTCAACATAAAACTGGTTCAGCATCATAGGTTAATGCCCTCCTTGATTTCTTCCAGAATAATTCCTGCAACTGTTGCAAGGCTCAAAGCCTCCACATAGTCTATATTGATTTCATACTTTGTGGTGATTAAGTCCGACAGAACTCTGTCAACCTCTTTGTAGGCGGAGTCAACATTCTCAAGGTCGGGAATTACAAAATATGTCTTTTGCATAATTTCTCTTATCTTTGTGCGGATACCCTTTGGGAGTTTTTTTCCTGCAATATCCTGCTTTGCCGGCTCTGCACCAAGTGGTTTTCTGCCACCCTTGTGGATTCGGTCGGTGATGTCCTGGGCCGCCCTTCTTGAGAACACGAGTGCCTCAAGGAGTGAGTTACTTGCAAGACGGTTTGCACCGTGAACACCTGTGTGGGAACATTCGCCACAGGCGTACAGCCTGTCAACAGAAGTCCTTGCGTCCAAGTCAACATTAATTCCACCCATAAGGTAGTGCTGACATGGGTAGATTGGTATTCTGTCCTTAGTTATGTCAATGCCCTTTTCAAGGCACTTGCTGTAAATCATAGGGAATCTTTCTTTTAAGAAGTCGGCAGGCTTGTGGGTAATGTCAAGGTAGAAGTTACTGCTACCTGTTTTCTTTTCCTCCAGCATAATTGCGTTGGAAACCACGTCCCTTGGGGCAAGCTCCCCACGGGAATCGTAGTTGAACATAAACCGTTCTCCGTTGCAGTTAAGAAGAACTGCACCCTCTCCACGGACAGCCTCGGAAATAAGGAATCTTTCACGGTCGCTCTTGCTGTCAAAGGCTGTTGGGTGGAACTGTACCCTTGATAGGTGCTTGATTTTTGCCCCCATCAGATGAGCAAAGGTAATTCCGTCACCTGTTGCAATAGCGGAGTTTGTTGTGTATTGATATACTCTGCCAATACCACCTGTGGCAAGAACACAGTAGGAACAGCCATATACAAGGTTTTCTCCGTTCCTCAAAACACCAACATAAAATCCGTGTTCTGATTTATCTACAGAATACACAAGGGCATTGTCCATTATGGTGATGTTAGGTCTTTTGGCAACAGCCACAAGCAACTTTTCCACCATTTCTTTGCCTGTTGAGTCCTTGTGATGAACAATTCTGTTTCGGCTGTGACCGCCCTCAAGGGTTGCAAGGAGTCTGCCGAACTTGTCCCTGTCAAATTCAACACCTAAATCCTTTAGGTCAAGGACATCCTCAGGACCTTCTGTAACCAGTTTTTCAACTGCGGAAAGATTATTTTTGTATTTGCCTGCAATAAGTGTATCGGCGATGTGGAGCTTGTAGTTATCGTTACTTTTGTCCAGCACAGCAGCTACTCCGCCCTGTGCAAAACTACTGTTGCTAAGGCTGAGTTCCTTTTTGCTCAGTAACAGCACAGAAATATCATCGGGATATTTTAAAGCACCGTAAAGTCCGGCAACACCTGTGCCAACAATAATTACATCAAATTGTTTGTCCATTTTTATGACCTCTTTGCAACTTTTGTAAACGAAAAGTAGGTGATTTTTTTCGGTT
>JBJEPA010000079.1:0-2150 GCA_051880995.1 Ruminococcus sp. | reverse complement strand
ACGGCAAGCAGAACGGACTTCACGCAGGACAGCTTAAAAGCTACATTCAGCTTTGCTTGGCGCTCAGCCAAATGGCAAAGGAAGTGAGAACGGCTAGTCCGAAACCACAGCAGAACGAAAACCCAAAATACGCAATGAGAACTTGGCTTTTAAGGCTCGGCTTTATCGGTGACGAGTTCAAGACGGCAAGAGAACTTCTTACAAAAGGGCTTTCAGGTGACGGAGCTTTCCGCAACGGCAGAGCCGCTTGAAGAATATAGGCACAGTCCCACCGACCGCTTCGGCGGTCTTAAGGTGGTAGAAGAACAATTCTTCGGAAAGGACTGATTTAGTTGAAAAGATATTACATTGCGTATGGCAGTAACCTTAATGTAAGGCAAATGAAAATACGCTGTCCGAAAGCAAAACTTGTGGGAACTGCGACTTTGGAAAATCACATACTATATTTCAGAGGAAGTCTTACGGGTTCGTACTTAACCATTGAGCCGAAAATCGGAGCAAGCGTTCCTGTTGCAGTTTGGGAGATTACCGAAATTGACGAAATAGCACTCGACCGATACGAGGGTTATCCGAATTTTTACTACAAGCAGGACTACACCTTGCAAGTGACAAGTATGGATAAAACAAATGAAACCACGCTTGACTGCTTTGCGTATGTGATGAGGTCGGACAAACCGATAGGCATACCGTCAGATTATTATGTTTACACCTGCCTTGAGGGTTATGAATACTTCGGATTTGACAAGAGAATTTTACTTAATACAGTTGACAGAATGAGGAGGATATTATGCAGACGAATGAAATAAGGGTTCAGGTATGCCCGAAATGCGGAAAGCTTTTCAGTGAACGAGGTGCAGTTTCAAGGGTGGATAATGTAACAATTATCTGCCCCGACTGCGGAACACGAGAGGCACTGGAAAGCATAGGCGTTGATGAAACGGAGCAGGAGAAAATTCTTGATACTATTCATAGGTGTGAGAGATAAATAGTTCTATAATTTACGACAAAAATATTGCATTTTAATTCCAAATTGATATAATTATTGTTATAATGGTTTAATTTTAATGTCGATATAAATATCTTTTTTGGGAGGATAGTTATGAAAGCAAATGCTGTGAAATGTCCAAACTGTAGTGCTCCACTTGAAATTGAAGATGGTTTAGATATATTCTTTTGTAAATACTGCGGCTATAAAATAATGATTGAAGGTCAAACGGATGCAACTATAAATGCAAAAGTGCATTTTAAAAATATGGAACATAAAGAAAAAATGCAAGATAAAAAATACAGCCATGAGCGGTATAAAATCGAGCAAAAGAATAAGCGTCTGAAATCTGAAACAAAAAAGAAAATAATATTTTCTATTGTGATTCCTCTTGTAGCTTGTTTGTCTGTTGCGTGGATTGTTTGTTCTGTAAAGTTAGGTTCAGACAATGAGGAGAAGAAGTTACAAGAAACAGTTAATGAAATTATGATAGATATTAAAAACGAGGACTATGAAGATGCCTATGTAAAGGCAAATTCTTTGCATTATACTTCTAACTGGTCTGATGAGATTAAAAATAAGTGGGATGATACAAGAAAATCAATAATTGAACAAATTGAAAAAGCAGAAAAGAAATCAAATAATGATGATGACGGCGGTTTTTGGGATTGGTTTAATTAAACTACTGTTAAACAAAGAAATACAACATAATTTTTAAGCATCGGTTAGAAATAATCGGTGCTATTTTTATGCCCATCGGAGGTGAAGTTTTGAGAAAACTTAAAAATTATAAGCCTACAAAATTCAAAGCAAAGGACAGCTATTACGATAAGGAATACGCTGACTTTGCCGTTGCCTTTATTGAAAGCCTTTGTCATACCAAAGGCACTTGGGCGGGAAAACCCTTTGAACTTATGGACTGGCAGGAGCAGATTATTCGTGATTTGTTCGGTATTTTAAAGCCAAACGGATACAGGCAGTTTAATACCGCATATATTGAGATACCGAAAAAGAACGGCAAATCGGAATTAGCTGCGGCTGTTGCACTTCTGCTTACCTGCGGTGACGGTGAACAGCGAGCCGAGGTTTACGGTGCGGCTGCCGACAGACAACAGGCATCAATCGTATTTGATGTTGCCGCCGATATGGTGCGTATGTGTCCGGC
>JBJEPA010000078.1:0-9615 GCA_051880995.1 Ruminococcus sp. | reverse complement strand
AACAACATGAAACAAATATATTTACACGGGCTGGGACAGAACCCAGACAGCTGGAGTAAAGTAATAGAACAATTAGAGACTGCTGAGCATAGTATGTGCCCTGATTTGTCAGAACTTGTTCAGGGTCAGGACACGACGTATCAAAATCTTTATGCTGCTTTTTCGGCTATGTGCGATGAAATAGAGGAGGATATATGCCTTTGTGGCTTATCATTGGGTGGTGTATTGGCTCTTAATTATGCTATAGAACATCCAGAAAAAATAAAAGGATTGGTTTTGATTGCAACACAATACAAAATGCCTAAGAAATTATTAAGAGTCCAAAATGCGATATTTCGGTTTATGCCGAAATCTATGTTTCAACAAATGGGGTTTGGAAAATTAGATTTTCTCAAACTATGTAATACAATGATGGAATTGAATTTCAGCGATTCGATAGATAATGTTTCTTGCCCTACATTAGTAATTTACGGTGAAAAAGACCGTGCGAACAAAAATGCCTCTATAGAACTTGCAAATATGTTGATTGATGCTGAACTTCAAGTGTTTAATGGAGTAGGACATGAAATTAATATAGAAGCACCAGATAAACTTGAGGAAACTCTTCGGGTTTTCTTTGGAAGAGTTTAATAAATTAATATTTTTTGTGTGAAAAAGAAATTTGAATTTTACTAAGTGTATAGATAGAAAAGACTGTAGCCGGCTGGAGAAATCCAGTCGGTTTTCTTAACTATAATAGATGTGCTATAATTTATAGAAAAATAATAGAAAAATATGGTAAATAAGGAAATTCCATTTGTTGTATCATCTGGTGTATATGAAATGACTAACAATATTGTTGTTAGAGTAACAACAAATGATGAAACAGAGTTAGCAAAATTATATGCTCTTGATACCATTGGCGGTGCAATAAAAGTAGAGTATAGTACTGGTGCTGGAACTGAAGAATTATTACTTCCTAAAGCTGAATAATCATAAAAATTGAATACCGATTTTGAAAGGCTACCCGGTCAAAAAGCTGGGTAGCTTTTATGAAAATAGGAATAAACCAATTTGCATAGTAGGCTTTTTTTCTCGTAAATAAAAAAATTAATGAAACCTTTAATCATTTTAGGAATGTCAAGCGTTATTATATATAGAGAGTCACAAGAAAGGAGGCTGGAGCGTGTTAAGTGATGATAAGTTAATAGAACAGATTAAGGCTGGTGATGAACAGGCGGCAGAAGAACTGATTACACGCTATTATGCATCTATACTGCGTTATTGTAGGTGGCATTGCTCCAGCGTGGAAAAAGCCGAAGATTTGACGCAGGAAACATTCTACAAGTTGTTCAAAAATATATCCGGCTATAAAGGAAAAAGAAAATTTAAAGCCTATTTATATACCATTGCAAACAGATTGTGTATTGATGAAAGCAGAAAGAAACCACTTTATTCGATAGAGGATGAAGAAATCATTATAGATGAGTGCGATGAAATACTCAGGATGGAGGATAAGGCGGAGGTAAATTATCTTTTAAGTACCTTATCACCCGAACAAAGGGAAGCAATTATATTACGCTTCGGAGAGCAGCTTGAATTTCATGAAATAGCAAAAGTAATGGGATGTAACATGAGAACTGCACAAAGCAGAGTCCGTAATGGATTAAAAATCATGAGGAAGGAGCAGGGAAATGAAAGATAGAACCTTGAAAAGCAACTTGTATCATTCTTTAGGACAGGAAGTACAACCGAAGAGACTGGAAGAAACCATAAACTATTGTACTGAAATTATGAAAGAACAGATGCTTTATAAAGAAGAACCACGAACAAGTTTCTTTCACTACTTATCTGATGTGTTCCGTTTTGAAGGAATACCGATATTCGTTTTGCAGGCGATAACCTTATTTTTTGTATGTCTGATAATTTCCAGCGTAGCAGATATTCCACAGAATATTCCGGTGTTTATGCCTCTCTTTGTGTTGGCTGCCATGCCTGTCCTTTTCAAAAGTCAGATGTATGGAATGAGTGAAATTGAGGCAGTAACAAGAGCATCCGGTGCCCAGATTATGTTAGCAAAATTAGTTTTGGCTGGCTCTGCTAATCTGGTTTGTATCACGATTGTATTATGTTTGGAAATGTCTATACAAAGTGATTGTGGTGAGTTAGGACAAATGGTGTTGTATTGTCTGGTTCCGTATCTGTTTTGTATGACGGGAATGCTTAGGCTGGTGCGGTTACAAAGAAAAGAGAGCATATGGACATGTGCAGTTATAATGCTTGGTTCTTGTGTCTGCTGGGCAATTTCATCAAGAGTAATTCCGTGGTTATATGCCACATCCGCAGCCTCATTCTGGCTGATTGCATTCGTGGTATTCGGAATATTTTTTGTAAAAGAGGTTCTGTTTATTGTAGAAATGAGAAAGGAAGGAAAAATATATGGAATTATTGCTTGACCGATTAACAAAGCATTATGGAAATAAAATAGCTGTAGATTGTGTGAGTGCAACTTTAAAGCCAGGTGTATATGGTCTTTTGGGGGCCAATGGTGCTGGAAAAACGACTTTGATGCGTATGCTATGTGCCATTCTGGAGTCGACTTCGGGTGAAGTGTTGTTGAATGGAAAAGAAGTAACAGCAATGGGGGCAGATTATAGAAATGTATTAGGCTATTTGCCGCAGGATTTTGGCTATTATCCGAACTATACAGCAATGGAATTTTTGATGTATGTTGCAGCTCTGAAAGGAATACCAAAGAATATTGCGAAGAACAGAGCAAAGGAGTTGCTGGAGGTAGTAGGGTTAAGTAATGTGGCAAACAAGAAGGTAAAAACATTCTCTGGTGGTATGAAGCAGAGAGTAGGAATTGCACAGGCATTATTGAATAATCCGGGGATTTTAATTTTAGATGAACCAACAGCAGGACTTGATCCCAAAGAGCGTGTACGTTTCCGTAATCTTCTTTCAGAATATGCGGGTGACAAGATTGTGATTCTTTCTACACATATTGTGTCGGATATAGAAGCGATAGCAGACGAAGTGCTGTTGATGAAGAAAGGTAAATTTGTGTTGCAGGGAACGGTTCAGGAATTAACGGAAAAAGCGAATGGTAAAGTTTGGGAACTCACTGTTTCTCCGGCAGAAGCAAGAAAATGGCAAGAAAGAACAACAGTTGCAAATTTAAGACATGAAGGAAAAGACATTGTACTGCGTATTGTTTCAGACAATATGCCTAGTGAACAGGCAGTTCCGTGTGAAGCTACCTTGGAAGACCTTTATTTATATTATTTCCCGACAGAAGAAGGGGGACAGTAGGATGGAATTATTTTTATTAGAACATAAGAAATTATGGAGAAAGCGTATAGTCAAGATATGCGTATTGTTATGCTTTATCTATATCGTGATTTTTGGAAGCATATTATCTTTTCAATGGTTTAGTTTTGGAAGTTCAGATGATTATACAAGCGCTTTTGGAAACAATTTTGATGGTTACGGAATGATAAAGGAAAGTCAGGAATATGCTCTTGCTTTTGGAGAGGAACTGACGGATGAAACATTACAGCAGTTAGTGAGAGATTATCAGCGAATGGAAGCTGCCGGTATGGAAAAGGAATTAGAAAAAACAGACTGGAAAATCATCAATAGCTGGCTTGCAACGTTATACCCGGAACTTCGTGACACAGGAACTTATCAGACAATGATCAGTTATGTCGATCCAAATAAACTAACCGGATTTTATGAGAGAAGAGAGCAGGCAATTAATGACTTTTTAGAAAACAGTGGTCAGACGGGAGTTGAAAAGGAGTATTTGTTCCAGATGGAGCAGGAAGTAGAAAGTCCGCTTCAATATGGATGGGTAGAAGGATGGTCACAGCTTTTGGGCAGTATGGTTGCAGATTTAGGTGTCGTAATGGCGTTGTTTTTGGCAATTGCTTTGTCGCCTCTATTTGCAGGAGAATGGCATGATAATACAAGTTCTTTGGTACTGACAACAAAGAACGGATGGGGAAAAGTTGCATCTGCAAAAATAGTAACGGGATTGGTATTTACAATAGAATTTTTTCTAATGCTTGCTATTCCCAATGTGGTATCGCAGATATTCTTCATGGGTACATCCGGCTGGAATATGCCGATTCAGAACATTAAGTTGATTGCAATTGCACCGATGAATATGTTGCAGGCGGAGATTTATGAGTATGCATTTGCATTATTGGGCGCAATTGGATTTGCAGGTGTTGTAATGTTTATATCTGCTACCGTGAAAAATATTGTGCTTGCCTTATTATTTAGTTTAGCGTGTGTTTATGGTCCAATGATGATCGCAGAATATCTTCCGTATGAATTGCAAAAGGTATTGGATTTGTTGCCATTGGTCGGTAGTGGTGCAGATATTTTTAGGACTAATACTTTTCATATTTTCGGAAAATATGTATGGTCGCCGTATTTGTTGGTTACAGTTCCAGTAATGATAGGTATTTGTTGTATGCCTTTTGCTATAAGGAATTGGTCAAGAAGATTAAAGGCATAGAAGAGTTATGGCAACAAAGAAGAAAAAGGAAAACTGGATTGTAAAATTACTAAAAATAGTGGTTGCAATATATCTGCTGTTGGTATTGTGCCAGTTGATTGGTGACGCCTACTCAAGATTAAGTGTTACACATAAGATTACGGTTTCAGAGGAATGGAATTTAATTGTTGTGAATGCGTGGAATGAATTGCCGGAGGATTATAGTGTAGAATTGACAGAATTATCAAATGGTCAGAAGGTAGACAGCAGAATCTATCCTTACTTGCAGGAAATGTTTGATGCTGCAAGGGAAGAGGGAGTATACCCTGTTGTTAGGGAAGGCTATCGGACAGCGGAAGAACAGCAGGAGATACTGGAGGATAGGATACAAACCTATATAAATCAGGGATATTCAAGGTCGAGAGCAGAAAGAACAGCGAAAGAGTGGGTGGCATTGCCAGGGACAAGCGAACACCAACTGGGGATTGCAGTAGACATTAATGCAGACAAATCAATGTGTAGTAATGAAGAGGTTTATGCATGGCTTGCTGAGAATGCTTATAAGTATGGTTTTATTTTGAGGTATCCGCCGGGGAAACAGGAGATCACTGGGACAAGCTATGAACCGTGGCATTATCGTTATGTCGGTGTTGAAGTAGCACGGGAAATTTATGAACAGGGGATATGTTTAGAAGAATATTTTGAATGATGCTAAGTGGAAAGACTGGAAAATTTCAGTTTGTCGATTTATTTGTGATATGTGACGAAATGATAAAGAGCACCGACCGAAGTCAGTGCTCTTCTAACTTAAATACATCTTCAACAAGTAGATTAAAATATGCTGCAATTCGAAGCATAAATTCAGCGGATGGTGCCCGTTCACCACGTTCCACTCTGCTGATGGTTTTTGTACAGAATCCGGTGGCAGATGCTAAATCATCCTGAAGCAGACCACGGGATTCCCGGATTTCTTTAAGGTTATTAACGACCGCCATAGTAAACACCTACCTTCATACATATCTGATATAACAAAGGATACAGAAAATGATGTCCCAAAATACGGACTTGTTTATTGTAAGTATTCCTTGATTTCACTTGGATGATTCTTTCCAACCACTTTTCCCAGTACATCAAAGCGGTCATTTTCACCCACAGGAATAGGAGGGTATTTTTCATTGAGAGAGATGAGAAATACCCCATTTTTATCATCCTGCAATTTCTTAATATAAGCTTCTCCGTTGAGAGAGAAGATTCCGATTTCTCCATTTTCAACCATATCCTGTTTCAGGACCCATGCAATCTGTCCGTCTTCGAATTCGGGTTCCATACTGTCACCACTGATTTTTACACCGAAGGTTGCGGATTCCGGTATGATATCTTTCGTAAGCTGAATCGTTTCTTTTGGTCCATCCACAAGGAAGTTTCCGGTTCCGGCAGAAACAGCATTTTCATAGACATCAATAATTCTGCAAAAAGGAATAATCTTACATAGCTGTTTTTCGTATTTTCCACTATCATGTAATAATTCGATATAGTCTAAAGCTTTTTCTTTCCCTGCATCATTAAGAGCAGAAAGTGGATCGGATGGATTCTCACCGAAATATGCTTCATATATATTTGTAATGTTCAGCACTTTACAAACGGTCATGAAAGTAGCAATACTTGGCTCAGTGGCATTTGTCTCCCATTTGGAGATTGCTTTTGCTGAGAGGTTGATGCCTTCTTCCTGTAATAACTCAGCCAACATTGGCTGGGACAATTTCATTTTCTTTCTGTTGGAAGAAATGATTTCACCGATATTTCTCATAAATTCGCCTCGTTTCTAAGATGATTTTAGTGTCTCGATTTCCACTATAGTATATATCAGAAAGAAGAATATTTCAAGCATAAAATCGCCAATTAAGAGAAAAGGGACACATGTGTCCGTTGACAATCGCTTAATAAGAGAGTTATACTTGAGCCTGTAAGAAGTGATAGAAAGCTTCTTTCCATAGAACAGACTGGAGGTGAATGAGAGATGGAGCGAACCATATTGCATAGTGATATCAACTGCTGTTATGCAGCTATTGAGCATTTGCATCACCCGGAACTAGCCGGAAAGCCATTGGCGGTAGGAGGGGACCCGGAGTCAAGACATGGAATTGTACTGACTGCTGACTACATTGCCAAAAAACACGGTGTGAAAACAGGAATGGCTCTCTGGCAGGCGAAACAGGTTTGCCCTGACATTACATTTATTTCCCCCAGAATGGACTTGTATCTGCGTTTTTCCCGCATGGCGCATGAGATTTATTCGGAATACACCGATTTGCAGGAACCATATGGAATTGATGAAAGCTGGCTGGATGTATCAGCAAGCAGCAGTATCAAGGGTGATGGTTATAAGATTGCGGAGGAAATCAGTAACCGGATGAAGAGTGAGCTTGGTATAACCGTCAGCATAGGAGTATCCTTTGACAAGATTTATGCAAAGCTCGGTTCAGATTATAAGAAGCCGGATGCGATTACTACCATGTATAAGAACGAGTTTCGTCAGAAGGCATGGAAGCTCCCTGCATCAGATTTACTCTATGTGGGACGAAGCACTAACCAGAAGTTGTTGAAAATAGGTATAAAGACAATCGGTGATCTTGCAAGGATGGATGAACATATTCTTGTAAATCATCTTGGTAAAATGGGAAGTGTGCTGTGGGCATTTGCTAATGGTTATGATGAATCACCGGTCAGGCTGGAGGATACCCACGCTCCAATTAAATCAGTTGGTAACAGTACGACCACACCGAGAGATTTAGAAAATGACGAGGATGTGAAAATTGTTCTTTATATTCTTGCGGAGAGTGTGGCTGCAAGGCTTCGGGAAAATGGATTCCGGTGCCGGGTGGTTGAAATCAGTATCAGGGATAATGAATTGTTCTCTTTTACCCGTCAGAAAAAGATAGACCATGCCACTAACATTACAAGTGAGATAGCTGCGTATGCCTACCAGATTTTTAAAGCAAGTTATGATTGGAGAAAGCCAATCAGAAGTGTAGGTGTAAGAGGTGCAGACCTTGTAACGGATAATTATTGGGAGCAGATTGATTTATTTTCCAGTGTTGAATTTCGGGAAAAGCAGATGAAAGTGGATGCAGCAGTTGATGATATTCGCAGACGGTTTGGTTTTTACAGTATTCAGAGAGGGCTCATGTATCGGGATAAACTATTATCCGCAGTAAATGCCCGTGAGGACCATGTAGTACATCCACATGGTTACTTTAATCAGTGAGGAGTTGAACGGAATGACTAATAGAAGTGAACTGACAGAAAGACAGAAGCTTGTGTATGAAAGCATCGTTGATTATCAAATGCAGCATGGTTACGCACCTTCCATCAGGGAGTTATGCGTTATCTGCAATTTGGCATCAACTTCAAGTGTTTATGCACATCTGAGAAAACTTGAAGAGTTAGGATATATCAGACGGCGGGAAGATGCTCCGAGAGCAATCGCCATAGTGTAAATAGGAGGTAGACATGGAAAGCAGTAAAGTATATGTTGATGTGACTGCTGAGTTTTCAAAGGAAGGGGTACTTACCCCGAAGAGCTTCCGATGGACAGATGGCAGTGTTTATGAGATACAGCGTGTTAAGGACATCCGAAGAGCTGCAAGCCTGAAGGCTGGTGGTGTGGGTATGAGATATACCTGTATTGTGAATGGTAGAGAGAGTTATCTGTATTATGAAGATAACAATATGTGGTTTATGGAGAGAGCCGGAGCATAACTGGTTTGTCACAGGTGACAATCAGTTGCTTCCAATAGATCAGCACAGTGGTGCAGGTGACACAGGGCAGTTGTCACATCGGAACTCTGCACCCGGAAGACTTGCAAAGGTGATTTCCCTTTCCTATGCGAGTACAAAGTTAAGTATTGATTTTGTATAGCAAAGGAGCAGACTGAATTGAATAGAAAGATTGAGATTAGATGTAGAAATGGTCATTGTAACAGGCTTTTTATGAATTATTATGTTACAGGTAACAATGTAGATTTGAATCTGGGAGGATTTGAACTTAAGTGTGAGAAGTGTAAAAGGGTTCTTCGATTGAAGCATTACACGGAGCAGATGTTGATTGAGCACTCCGAGAACGGAGTATTCAGAGTATAGAACAAATAACAATTAAATGATGGCACCACCTGATAAGGGCGGCACGATTGTGTGACAGCACCACGGACGCAGGGGAAAGAAACCAGTTAAGGACTGGACTTTCTCTTGCGTTCTTTTTTTGAAAAACAGGAGTAACTTTTCATCCTTATGCGTTTCTAATGCCAGAAAAGCGAAAGGATGGAAAAATATGTTTAGATATTATTATGATGCAAATAAGGTTGGGGCACAGATTAGGAAAATTAGAAAAGAAAATCATATGACACAAGAGGAATTGGCAGCGGAACTGGTACTATCTGTAGATAGTATTTCTAATTATGAGAATGGAAAAACGACGTGTATGCCTGAGCATATGATGCACATCTGTGAAATCTTTAATGTGAGTATGGATTATTTCTATTTTGAGGAGAGTATTAGTAAAGAATTGAAAGTACCAAATATGCTTACGGGTATTATGGAATTACTTAAGGAAGCAGGACAAGAGGATGTTGAAAGAGTTGAACAAATGATAAGATTGCTTTTGAAGAAGTAGTCTTAGGACTACTTCTTCATTCGTTCACGCTGCTTTCTCTTTGCCATAAGAAGAGCGCATCGCTGTGAACAATATATTTTTCTTGAATTACCTTTAGCAACTTCAAAGAATGAGTTGCATGTGGGATTAGCGCATCGCTTGGTTTGTGAATTCGGTGAGAAGGATACCATTAGCTCCATGTACATTGCTTCTAACAGGGATGATATTTTCCAGTCGTATTGAAGAATATTATTTTCATATCGAAGTTCTGGTGTGACGTTTGCTGTGTAGGAGTTAAAAAAATCCGATATACAGCAAAGTCCGGCTTGCTTGATTTGCTCATATGATAAATTTGTTTTTGACAATAATTCATCAGTAAGGTTGTTTGTAAAAAGGATTTGTTCATAGTCTTCTGATGTGGAAATCTCTGTTACTGTTAGTATTTCTTCTAGTATGTGAAGGTAATTTTGCCATGTACATT
>JBJEPA010000077.1:0-2161 GCA_051880995.1 Ruminococcus sp. | reverse complement strand
CTTTCACCGTTTTCTATATTTGATAAATACACTGGAGATATACCTATCATTTTTGAAAAATTTCTTAATGATATGTACTTTTGTTCTCTTTTTTCTTTAATAAATAAACCGAATTTTTCTTTCATATATTTTACTTTTTCTGAGCATTACGCAAGTTTATATCTAGTAGAATATCGTGTATTTCTCCCAAATACTTATTTTTCCCCACATTCTTTTTACCAAACATAAAAACCCCCACAAATGCGCAATATACTGCCATTATTAGTGTAGAGAAGTAAAATAGCAAAGAAAAAGTTACATCTTTAGTTAATGTTGCATATAAACTTATTAATGCAAATACAAATTGTAACAATATAGATAACAACCATTCTATTATTTTGGATTTTGAATTCTGATTGTTTTGATAATAATTACTATATTCATTTGATACAATATCTATCATCGTCGGATTATTAACATCTATAGATTTTTCACATAAACATTCTTTTAAGCAATTCTGCTTTATTTTTATATTTTCTTTTTTCTGAATTCAATTTCCTTAGAATGCTTCTCATCATAGTTTTTGTTGCGAAACCATAAAAAAGAAACTTCTATTATCATTACAATATCTATGGAAAAAGCCAAGCATTCTTTATCTAGCAATAATGAACACGCAAATCCAAAAAGTAATAAAAATAAAAAAACAAGTAAGAAAATATCAAGCAATTCTGCTTTCCTTTTTAATTGCCTAGTTTTGATTTTCTCTATATAATTATTTACTAATTCATTGAAATTCAACTTATACATATTTTCCTCTTTTCTTTCTTAACCCAAAAATTATACTTATTCCCTATTTAATTATAATTTTTTCGCTATCGCCGTTATAATCGCATATTTTCAAATATGCTGTGTCGTTTTCGTAGGTAGAGTAGTAAATGTACTCTTCATCTGCCGAATACAGCTTTTCTGTATTCTCCTTTGTTATTAAAGCGGAACTGTTGTTTGTAATTTTGAAAATACCCTTTTCTGTACTGCACACGATATTGTTTTTATTTGCACAAATTCCCTTACAAGGAATTGAAAATACAGGACTGCTTGTATCGAGAGAATAAACATAATTCTTATCCATCTGATTTATGTAAAATATGTCCTTATCTGTCACAGCGTAATCGCTTACAAGATTAGCGGTTAATAGGGTTTCTTCCCCGGTATCAAGGTTGATTTTCATAAATTTATTTGAATTAAGATAATACCCAAAGTTACCTGCAATTTTGAAATTTGCTATATCTGCACCTGCAACAAGTATATTAACAGTGCCGTTAGATATGTTGTATTCGGATATACCGTTTTCAATATTTGAAAAATATAACCTACCCTTATATCCACCCTCAAGATAGGACAGCAAAGACATATTAGTGTCCACTCCTGCACCTGAAAGTGATGGCACTAAATCCTCTAATCCGAGAAATCCGTCTGAATCGTAATCGGTGGAAATCTTCGCAAACTCACTTTTTTCCAAGGTTTTAAGGTGCATTTCATATATAGTGCCCTCACTTTGAATATAGGCACACTCCCCGTCAACAAATCCTATGTAGCCCTGATAATCTGTGGGGATTTCATCAGCCTTAATAAAATATTTGTCAGCCTTGCTGTAAATCAGGTTGTAATCTTTCAGCAGAACATAACCTTCGTTTGTATTTTCAAAATCTCCGGAACAGGAACACATAGTGAAGGTCATAATCAAGACTAACACGAAAGCCGGAGCTTTCTTTAGAAATTTCAGATTAAAGATTTTTCCTGACATTTTTCTTGAAACATATATAGCCATAAGAACAGAAACCACAACTAAAACAGACAGAACAGTAATTAGCTGAGATGTAGTTATCTCTCTGAAAAAATAGTTTTCGCCAAAGTCCTCTTTGTTAGTTCCCATAATATATCCTGTTGAAATCATTGAGCCTATGGGGAAAGGAAGGAGATAAAGTGACTGTGCCTCTGTATTTGAATTGAGGATATACATTGGCACTAAAATCACAGCCAAAGAGAAGGTCATAGCCGGAACAGATTTTTTGAAAATTGTTGTAAACAACATAGTAAAAACAGCAAATGAACAGTATCCTATTACTTTAATTATTGATACCAGCAAATATCCGCCGCCTATTGTCATCTCTTTAGAAACGCC
>JBJEPA010000076.1:0-2172 GCA_051880995.1 Ruminococcus sp. | reverse complement strand
ACCTATAGACAGTTTTATATTTTTCAGTTTGGAATAATCCTGCACCGTTTTTTCAATGTTATCATTTACAGTATTGTTCTCTGTTTTGAAAATACTGATGCTGTTCATATTTTCTGCGCTGCCGTTAATGCTTTCAAGGTAAGCCGGATAGCTATCTATATATTCAATTTGTTCTAAAATTTCTGTAAGTGCTTTCTGCTGAACATACAGACTGTTAGCGTTTATAGTCTTTTTATTATTATCGTAGTAATTTGCAGTTTTCTTATTTTCTTGTCGGAGCTGTTGTTCACTTTCCATCCACAATTCTTCATACTGTTTGTAATTATCAGACTTCATTTTGTCAAAATCAATCAAATCGCAAAGTGTTGTTACATATGTAAGTTTATTTGCAGCAGTTTCAGCCAACTTTTCGGGACGACAGTTTTTAAGCTCATCTACAAATTTTCCTCTTGCTGTGTTTATTTCAGCAATACTGTAACCACTGTATTCTTCATTTTTCATCTGAGAATTAATAAATAAACCAACACCTATTACAAGGATAAACACAAATAAAAACAAGGTCTTGGTATTAAAAACTACTCTTCTAAATTCCATAACAAATTATCCTAAATTAATTTTTCTATCATCACTATTTGTTATACATCTGCAGTCCAGCTTGTTGCACACAATTATAGTGCTTTTATTTTGAGTATCATTAATAAATATCCTTTTTCAGTTCTCATTCTTATAAACTAACTGCCACTGTGCTGATTTTTCAATATCAGACTTATCTATTGCATATAATTTCACTGCCATTTCATCTGCTACAGTCTTAGAATCCAACCTGAAGAAATAGTCCTTATCACCAAAGAGTAACTCTTTGCAATCCTGTGATGTATTAAGAGTATTAACAAGCTTATTATTTTTATCATAAACATAAACCTTATAATTATTATCCATCATATTGTCATATAGATAGAAATATCTGCCGTCATACATTATTGAATTTGCTTTTTTATCGTACTTAAATTCAGTTGTTTTACCTGAACTAAGATCATAAATTTCAGTACCGTTTGCAGTTTCGTAATAGACATTACCCTCTGCAATAATATAGGTTTTAATGGCATTTTCTACAATAGTTTTCCTTTTGCTATCAATCAAAACCCTGATACCGCCTTCAAAATTTTCGCAATTCTTATCGGTAAAACAGCCATATTGATAACTAATGCCTTTGTCGCAACCTTGTATTCGGTATATTTCAGCACCTAAGCCCTTAATTTCATCCAATTTGATAAGTTTATTATCGGTATCATCAAGGTTAAAAGAAAATAGTTCTGCCTTTTTATCAGTTCCGTAGGAAATATAGCCTACTCCCTTGTGTACTGTAAAATGGATTTTCATATCGTTAACAGAGGAGCCAAAATCCACTATCTTAAATTTTCTATTGCGTTCTTTTCCGTCCTTTGATATTTCATAAAGATATATACTTTTACTGTCGAGTTCTCCGTCAGTTCCCAAAATATAGAGATTTGAATTGTAATAATACAAACCAAAATCAGTAAGATATTGCTCTAGTGGCAAATATGCATTACAATCAGAATATTGGTAGGTATGCTCACAATCAGGCTTATTACAAAGAGGTACTGTCTTTAGGGTTTTCCTGTCTATAAAATAGAGAAATTCACCGCTTACAAAATAATAACCCTCTTTGCATGATGTCATCATATGGTAAACATCAAAGAAAACCTGATCATCGGTTTCAATATTAAAATCATCTTGCGAAAAACCAACAATATTTTTAACCTCTTCTTGTGACATTTCTTTTATATTCATTGTTTCTATCTTATTTGAAGAGGAATTTTTACTTTCTACCTTATCATTACAAGCGGTAAAACTAAATATAAGAATGATAGTCATAAATACTATAATTAATTTTTTCATACTAACTCCTTATTTAAAAACTTGGAATACGTAATTAAACGTATTCCAAGTGAAATCAACTATATTGAAGGTAACGATTCTGTTTTTTTGGCACTACCTGCAATTGAATAAGTATAAAAATTGTATGTTGATGAATTAATAAACTTATATCCAGTATGTGGTTTTAATACTACACCAACACTTGTCCCGCAACCTGTAGAATTGGAATCAGTTACCGTTCTTTTATCCCCAGTCTGAGTGTGCTTTTCTCTA
>JBJEPA010000075.1:2547-9731 GCA_051880995.1 Ruminococcus sp. | reverse complement strand
TGATACGTTAAATAATGTTTTATAGTTTAGAGGAGGATTTGTTATGAATTATACAACACCTGATATTGAAGTTATTGCTGTGAAGAATGATTTAGCAGTAGGTGCATCATCAATGCATGGCGGCGAAGGCGGCAGCGAAGACTAATTAAATCTCAAAAGAGGCTATCCCGTATGGGGTAGCCTTTTTTCTGTATTAGGTTTACAAGGAATGTAAATTTATAACAGGGTTATGTTGACATTTGCCCTGTGATATAATATTATAACTTTACTTTAAAAACAAAGGGTTGTTGTATTATGGGACTAACCGAAATTATTTTGTTGGCTGTGGGGCTTTCTATGGACGCCTTTGCGGTTTCTGTGTGTAAGGGTCTTGCAATTTCTAAAATCAACTTTAAAAAGGCTTCAATATGCGGAGTCTGGTTTGGCGGTTTTCAGGCTCTTATGCCTATGATAGGATATCTGTTGGGTGCAGGATTTACCGGTTATATCACAGGGATAACCCCTTGGATTGCATTTGTGCTCCTTTCTCTCATTGGTGGTAATATGATTAAGGAAGCCTTATCTAAGGAAGAAGAAAAGGCAAACGACAGCCTTGGATTTAAGGTTATGCTCACAATGGCAGTTGCAACAAGTATTGACGCATTGGCAGTTGGTGTCACCTTTGCCTGTGTGCCTGTTTCAATTCTTGGTTCGGTAGGGGAGTTAGTAAACACAGTTCTTGGTGTTGTGATTATTGGTATAACAACTTTCATACTCTCCTGTATAGGTGTGAAGATTGGCAATATATTCGGACTGAAATATAAGAGCAAGGCAGAACTTGCAGGTGGAATAATCCTTATTTGCCTTGGTATAAAAATCCTATTGGAGCATTTTAATATTCTTTAATTTTTATTTGTATGACATACAAAGATTCAGGTTGTTGCAAAATATGCAACAGCCTTTTTATTTTTGAAAAAGACAAAATTGAGGGTTGTCACCCTATGATAATCATCGCATAAAATACAGGAAGAACAATAGTATAACAGGTAGAAATAACCTTGAAAAATACACAAAATAGGCAGGAATTCAAGCCCATATGAAATCTTTGTAAAAAACGAATTGTTTTTGCAAGCATTTTTTCTAAGTTTATTTCGGTTTAACCGTGAGTTATTGTGTAAAACGGGGAAAATAAAATATAGTGTTTACAAACGCCAAAAAACTTGTTAATATTTTAACATAGACTTTATGTAAAAGGAGATAAAACTATGTCAAATTATAGCATCGTAGATTCTGTAGAAGCTTTAGAAGCAAAGCTTGCAGAGGTGCGTGAAGCCCAGAAGAAGTTCGCAACCTATACACAGGAACAAGTTGACGCTATCTTCAAGGCAGCAGCTGTAGCTGCAAATAAGCAGAGAATTCCTCTTGCTAAGATGGCAGTGGAAGAGACAGGAATGGGTGTAGTTGAAGATAAGGTTATCAAGAACAACTATGCTGCAGAACACATTTACAACGCTTACAAAAATGTTAAGACTTGTGATGTAATCGAGAGGGACGAATCCTTTGGTACAATTAAGGTTGCTGAGCCAATCGGTGTTGTAGCAGCGGTTATCCCAACAACAAACCCAACATCAACAGCTATTTTTAAGACATTAATTTCACTTAAGACAAGAAACGGTATCATCATCTCTCCTCACCCAAGAGCAAAGGCATCAACTATTGCCGCTGCTAAGGTAGTTCTTGAGGCAGCAGTTGCAGCAGGAGCTCCGGAGGGTATCATCGGTTGGATTGATGTTCCATCTCTTGAAATGACAAACCTAGTTATGAAGGAAGCTGACATCATTCTGGCAACAGGCGGTCCGGGAATGGTTAAGGCTGCATATTCCAGCGGTAAGCCTGCTTTGGGCGTTGGTGCCGGTAATACTCCTGCTATCATTGACGACACAGCAGATATTCTCCTTGCTGTTTCATCCATCATTCACTCAAAGACATTTGATAACGGTATGATTTGTGCTTCTGAACAGTCAGTTATCGCTCTTAAGAGTGTTTATGATAAGGTTAAGAAGGAATTCCAGTATAGAGGATGCTACTTCCTTAACGAAGAAGAAACTGAAAAGGTTAGAAAGACAATCCTTATCAATGGCGCACTTAACGCAAAGATTGTTGGTCAGTCTGCACACACAATCGCAGCATTGGCAGGTGTTGATGTTCCTGTTGATACAAAGATTATCATCGGTGAAGTTGACAGTGTTGACATTGCCGAGGAATTTGCTCACGAAAAGCTTTCTCCTGTTCTTGCTTTCTATAAGGCAGAGAACTTTGAGGACGCTCTTGACAAGGCAGAGCATCTTGTTGCTGACGGTGGTTACGGCCACACATCTTCACTCTACTGCAACGCAGTAACAGAGAAGGACAAGATTGACGAATTCGCAAAGAGAATGAAGACTTGTAGAATCCTTGTTAACACACCTTCTTCTCACGGTGGTATCGGTGACCTCTACAACTTTAAGTTAGCTCCATCCCTCACACTTGGTTGTGGCTCATGGGGCGGTAACTCCGTATCAGAAAACGTTGGAGTAAAACACTTAATCAATATCAAGACAGTTGCAGAGAGAAGGGAAAATATGCTTTGGTTCAGAGCACCTGAAAAGGTATATCTTAAGAAGGGCTGTCTCCCAGTAGCCCTCCAGGAGCTTAAGGATGTTATGAATAAGAAGAGAGTATTCATTGTAACAGACCAGTTCCTGTATAAGAATGGCTACACAAAATGTGTTACAGATAAGTTAGACGAGATGGGCATTACCCACACAACATTCTTTAATGTTGCTCCTGACCCAACACTTGCTTGTGCAAAAGAGGGCGCAGAGCAGATGAAGGCATTTGAGCCTGACTGCATCATCGCTATCGGCGGTGGTTCCGCAATGGACGCAGGTAAGATTATGTGGGTTCTCTATGAGCATCCTGAGGCAGACTTTATGGATATGGCAATGAGATTCATTGATATCCGTAAGAGAGTTTACACATTCCCTAAGATGGGCGAAAAGGCTTACTTCATCTGTGTTCCAACATCTGCCGGTACAGGTTCAGAAGTTACTCCTTTTGCTGTTATCACAGACGAAAAGAGCGGTATTAAGTATCCTCTTGCTGACTATGAGCTTCTTCCAAATATGGCTATCGTTGATACAGATATGCATATGACAGCTCCTAAGGGTCTTACAGCAGCATCAGGTATTGACGCACTTACACACGCATTAGAGGCTTACGCTTCTATTATGGCAACAGATTACACAGACGGTCTTGCACTTAAGGCTGCAAAGACAATCTTTGAGTATCTTCCAAAGTGCTATGATAACGGTCCTAACGACCCTGTTGCAAGAGAAAAGATGGCTAACGCTGCTACAATGGCTGGTATGTCATTCGCAAATGCTTTCCTTGGTGTATGTCACTCAATGGCTCATAAGCTTGGTGCTTATCATCACCTGCCACACGGTATTGCAAATGCTCTCCTCATTGACGAGGTTATCAGATTCAACGCAGCAGAATGCCCAAGAAAGATGGGTACATTCAGCCAGTACGACCATCCAAAGACAATGGCAAGATATGCTGAGTTTGCTTCTTACCTTGGCGCTAAGGGCAAGACAGACGAAGATAAGGTAGAAAACCTCATCAAGATGATTGACGAGCTTAAGGAAAGAGTTGGCATCAAGAAGACTATCAAGGATTACGATATTCCTGAGGATAAGTTCCTTGAAACACTTGACCAGATGTGCGAGGACGCATTTGACGACCAGTGTACAGGTGCTAACCCAAGATACCCACTTATCTCTGAGATTAAGGAAATGTATCTTAAGGCTTACTACGGCGAATAATTTGTACTGTATAAATATGTTATCCCCCGACTTATGTCGGGGGATATTTTTTGTATAAGAACTTATACTAATACATATTTATAATTTAAGTTAAAGCGTTCCTTATATTAAAAGATTGTTAAAAGTTCGTCAAATTGCACAAAAGATTGTTAAACTATTGACGCATTTCATATCTTTTTTGATAGTATAATTTGTGTCTTTTGCATAAAATATCACTGTGTTTTTGTATATATTAAAGAAAGCTATTGTATTTTTGAATAAATATACAATCTGTATTTCGGTAAATTTAACGCTATACTACCTAATCGGAATGTTGTATAATATAACCAAAGCAGAAAAGCTTATTTATTTGTTCTATATGAAAGGATTGATATTTTATGAAATTTGAAAAGGTTCTGGCTGAAAGAAAAGATAAAGTTATCTATAAAGATGGAGATAGATGTATAAAGGTTTTTAACGAAAATTACAGGAAGTCTGATGTTCTCAACGAGGCACTAAACCAGTCCCGTGTTGAAGAAACAGGACTGAAAATTCCAAAGATTCTTGAAGTAACAAAAATCGAAGGCAAGTGGGCAATAGTCAGCGAGTACATTGAGGGAAAGACCCTTGCAAAGCTTATGGAAGAAAATCCTGACAAGCTTGATGAATATCTTGAACTCTTTGTAAATGTACAGCTTGATGTCCTTGGCAGAAAGTCACCACTCCTTAACAAGCTGTGGGACAAGATGAAGCGTAAAATTGACGAAACAGATTTGGATGCCACCACAAGATACGAGCTTCAGGCTCGTCTGAGTGGTATGCACAAGCACCACAAGGTTTGTCACGGTGACTTCAACCCAAGTAATATTATCGTTACTGAGGACGGCACACCATATGTAATCGACTGGTCCCACGCAACACAGGGCAATGCCTCCGCAGATGCCGCCAGAACCTACCTTATCTTTGTCCTTGAGGGAAAAGAAGATGTAGCCAAGAAATATCTCCAGTTGTTTAGCCAGAAGGCTGATATCCCGATTCAGCTGGTTCAGGAGTGGATGCCAATAGTAGCAGCTTCCCAGTCAGTTAAGGGTAAGCCGGAAGAAAAGGAACTCCTCACCTCTTGGGCAAGCGTAATTTCATATGAATAATTGAATAATATTTAACGTTATCCGTTATCCCCCAAAAAGTTAGACCTAAAAAACTAACTTTTTGGGGGCTTTTTTATTGGGAAAATACAGATGTGAATTTAAGAAATGCCAACTAAATCCGTACCGCCTACTAAAATACAAAACTTATATTTGAAATATATTCCATATATTGCCATTGCTATAAATTTGAAAAAGCTAACAGAATATAAAAATATATGGTAAATGTGTCATCACAATATGCACAAAAGATTTAATCTTTGATGATTTATTCTTGGTCTTCAGAGTCGTTGAATAATAAAACATTTTATGTTAAAATATAATTGGAATAATGTGGCGAATAATGCCTATATTTCAAAAATAGAAAGGAGAACATGCAATGAAGAGATTTATTGCGGCTACATTGGTTGTTATAATGCTTTTGTCCTGTGTGCCCACTTCTGTTTTTGCTTCGGAAGTAAGTGCGGAACAGAGTCAAAGTGAATATACATACAGCGTATCAGGCAACAATGCAGTGATTACTCACTACAACGGCGATGATATGTTTGTTGATATTCCAAATAGCATTGATGGCTACAATGTAACAGAAATTGCATCATCTGCGTTTAATAATGTTGATGATGTAAGGGGTATTGAAATTCCGGAAGGTGTAGAAAAGCTTCAAAGCGGAATTTTCACTAATTGCTCCAATGTTGAGTATATTAGCCTTCCCTCTACACTCAAGGATATTGAAGACGGTGTGCTGAATGCAAACAGCGACTGTGTTTATATTGTTGAGAGAAATTCACAGGCTGATACATACGCAACTCAGAATGACCTGAATTTCAGGAGAAGATTTGCGTCAGATTTAGTTTCTGATGCGGGTGTTTCGGGAGATTTAAGGTATCGTTATAATTATATAACTAATGCTTTCTACCTTTACGGAAACGGCAGTTGTGTTAATTATAGCAGTGACAATCAGCCTTGGAATACATATAAGGCTAACATTCAGACCGTAAAAATTCTTGGTGATGTATCATCAATAGGCAACTGTGCCTTTTATGATTGTAAATCACTGAAAAATATTGATTTTGGAAATGTTGTTTCAATAGGTGCGTCAGCCTTCTATAATTGTGCAGGCATTACAGGAAAAATTGAAATTCCAAACAGTGTAACAAGCGTTGGCAATAATGCATTTGCAAATTGCAGTGGAATTACAGAGTTAAAGATTTCAGAAAATCTAAAGACTATTGCATACAGTACATTCAGCGGTTGTACATCCCTAAAGTCACTTGTAATTCCTGACTCTGTGGAAACAGTTGAATACGATGCATTCCAAAACTGTAAAAGCGTGGAATCAATAGTAGTAGGTTCAGGTGTAAAGACACTTGGTACAAGCAGATACTATGATGACACCCCATTCTACTTAATGAGCGGAGTAAAGACAATTACATTTAAGTGCGAAAATGTTCCGTCTGCTCCTTATGCTGACATTTTCTACTCAATGAATGGTCTTGAAACAGTATATGTTCCTGCTGTGTCATACAGCAAGTATGTTTCTGCATATACATCAATCATTAACAATGCAAAGATTGTTATGTCTGATAACAGCGAGGATTTTGTTGTTGATGAGGATGGCACACTCCTTGTTTATCAGGGTGACAGCAGTAATGTTGTTGTACCTGACAATGTAAAGAAGATTGGTACATCTGCATTTAAAAATAACAGAACAATCACCTCTGTTGAAATGCCAAATGTTGAAGAAATCGGAAATGACGCTTTCTATAACTGTACTGCACTCAAGCAAGTTACTTTTTCTGATAATCTTACAAAAATAGGGTCATCTGCATTTAGGGGATGTTCATCACTTGATAATATTACTTTGTCAGATGATATTACATCAATAGGTACATATGCCTTTGCAGACTGTAAGTCACTTTCAGCTATAGTAATTCCAAAGGGAATTGATACCCTTAGCGACGGTGTATTCTATGGATGTACTTCAATGGCAGGAGATATTGTAATTCCTGAAAATATCAAGACAATAGGTGCAAACGCATTCCAAAGTGACAGCAAAATCACCGGAGTTGATATTAAGGGCAACGCTGACGGTACAACAGTTGGCTCAAGTGCATTTAACAGTTGTACAGGAATTAAGAGCGTAACAATGGAAAATGTTACTTCAATAGGTGCGTCAGCCTTCTATAATTGTGCAGGCATTACAGGAAAAATTGAA
>JBJEPA010000075.1:0-2447 GCA_051880995.1 Ruminococcus sp. | reverse complement strand
ATGAGCGGAGTAAAGACAATTACATTTAAGTGCGAAAATGTTCCGTCTGCTCCTTGTGCTGACATTTTCTACTCAATGAACAGCCTTGAAATAATTTATGTGCCGGTTGCATCCTATGCAAACTATGTTGCCGCCTACACACCATATATGAATAATGCAAGAATACTTATGGATTCGGACTCTGACTTTGTGATTGACAACGGAGTACTTTTGCAGTATTCAGGTAGTGAAACTAATGTTGTTATTCCTGAGGGAGTAAAATCAATCGGCGAATCGGCATTTAAGAACAACACAAATATTGAGAGTGTTGTTTTCAGCGATGATATCGAAACTGTTTCTGCCTCTGCTTTCTATAATTGTACAGCACTTAAGACAGTAACATTAAATCATACACTGGGTATTATCGGTGACTATGCTTTTGCAGGCTGTAAAAGTCTTGAAGGCGTAAAGCTTGACACAATTGTAAAAATCGGTTCTTATGCTTTTGATGGCTGTACTTCACTTTCAGGTGAATTATCAATCCCTGTAACTGCAAGGACAATCGGCAGTTATGCCTTCAGAAATTGTAGCTTGATTAGTTCGGTTAATATTGCGGGGGATAACGAGGGCATAACAATAGGTTCTTATGCTTTTTATAACTGCTCCGGTATCAAAAAGGTTGAGCTTGGAAATACAACAACTATGGGTGACTATGCCTTTGCAAACTGCTCCGGCATAAATGCTGAGCTTAAACTGAATGATACAGTAACATCTATCGGCAATTACGCTTTTGCAGGTTGTAAGAATATTCCGGAAACACTTGAAATTCCAGACAGTGTTAAAAGCATTTCCTCTTATGCATTTCAGAATTGTTCCGCTGTAAAGGGAATAAATCTGCCATCTAACATCACATCCCTAAGCAATGGTGTATTTGACGGTTGCTCATCCATTGAAGATGTTGTAATTCCTGACAGTATAACAAGCATAGGGGACAGTGCTTTCAGGAATTGTAGTTCTGTGGAAACCATCACACTTGGCAAGAATGTTGCTTCAATCGGAAGCTACAACAGTTACTCATATGCGCCATTCTACGGAATGACAAATGTAAGAGAATTTACACTTAAGGGTGATAAGTTGCCATCAGCCCCTTATCCTGATATTTTCTATTCAATGAACAGACTGCAGACAGTATATGTT
This sequence comes from Ruminococcus sp., assembly GCA_051880995.1. Taxonomy (GTDB): domain Bacteria; phylum Bacillota; class Clostridia; order Oscillospirales; family Acutalibacteraceae; genus Ruminococcoides. The sequence goes on along the minus strand of JBJEPA010000075.1, from coordinate 1,271 downwards.
ACTGAAAAGGCATATCACAGCTTTAGCAGTGTGTATTCACAGTATATTAACAATGCAAAATATCGTGTTGAGGGCTATGACGGCGACTTTGTAATTAACAGCGAAAATGAACTCCTTGTATATCAGGGCAACGACACAACTGTTGCTATTCCTGATGAAGTGGAAACAATCTCTGTTTCTGCTTTCCAGAATAACAGTACAATTGAAGAGGTTGTACTTAACGAAAATCTTACAAAAATTGATTCCTACGCATTTGAAAACTGCGTAAACCTAAAGAATGTGAAGATGAACAGAAACCTTGAAAGTATGGGTTCAAGAGCATTTTACAACTGTACCTCACTAAGTGAAATTAATTTCAGTGAGGCTATCACTTCAATCGGCTCATACGCATTCTTTGGCTGTACAGGACTTGACGGTGAGCTTCGTATTCCTGAAACAGTTAAGTCAATAGGCAACTATGCTTTCTCAGGAGATAATTCACTTGAAAAAGTAAAGATTGTCGGAAACAGCGACGGAACATCAGTTGGAAGTTACGCTTTCCAGAATTGTAAAAGTATGACCAGCGTTGACCTTGGAAGTGTAAAGACAATCGGTGCTTATGCATTCCAGAACTGTTCTTCACTTTCTTCTACCCTCACAATTCCGGACAGCGTTGTTTCAGCCAATGAGGGTGCTTTTGCGGGATGTGGCAAAATTGAGGAAGTGAAAATTTCAGAAAATCTCACAGCAATTTCCTCTTATCTCTTTGACGGATGTATATCCCTTTGCGGAGAGATTATAGTTCCTGATTCTGTAGAAACTATCTATGATTATGCTTTCAGAAACTGCAAAAACGTAACAAGTGTAGTTTTGGGAAGTAATGTTTCAAATATTGGTTCAAATAATTATTACGGTTATTCTCCATTCCTTGGAATGACTGCTGTTAGGCAGTTTATGTTCAGAGGTTCAGTTGTTCCAAAATGTGCATATCCTGATATTTTCTACTCAATGAACAGCCTTGAAACAATCTATATTCCTGCAAATACAGAAAGCGATTATGTCAAGGCTTTTGATGCATACAAAAACAATGCAGTGTTCTCATCAGACACAATGAGGTATGAGGTTAAAAATCTCAAAATCTCAAATATATACAGCTCCACTGTTAAACTGGAGTGGTCTGCGCATCAGAGCGAAAAGGTTGTAAGCTATGTTGTTGAAAGAAACAACGAAATTGTTGCTACGGTGAAGAATTGCCAGTACATCGACTACGACCTTGAAACAGGTGAAACATA
>JBJEPA010000074.1:0-2190 GCA_051880995.1 Ruminococcus sp. | reverse complement strand
AGATGAAATAGATAGTGGAGATGACAAAGAACAGAAAAAAATAAAAAAGGAAAAAAAAAAAAAAAAGGAAAAAAAGGAAAAAAGGACAAAAAAGCAAAGAAGAAAAGAAAACACAGATAATAACGATAATAATATAATTCAAACAAGAGGCGTAATTGATAATGATAAAAATAATGAAAAATATACTGTAAATAAAGAACATACAGAAAAAAATGCGGAAAGCGTTGAACGCTTTTCTGAGCCGGTTATTCAAAAAGAAAATGAACAGGTAGAAAATGCAGTACAAATTAACGGAAACAGTGAAAATAAAGATAATAATGAGAAAACAAAAAACACACAATGTAAAACTGAAACACAGGCAGAAAAAATTGAAAGAATCAAGAGAATTAAACTTGATTCTAAAGAAATTAAGGTATAGTAAGAGGTGAAATATTAAATAATGGGTAACAATTTTAAGGACCATATACTGGCAAAAAGGTTCTTTTCCTCGTTATTGGCTTTAGTTGTAATACTCAGTATGTGCTTTACAGAAAAACTTTACTCACCGTTATCTACAACAGTAAAAGCTACTTCTGCTGTAACTATAACTGTAAGCCCCACAAAATGTACACTTTATGTAGGTCAAAGTAAAACATTAAAAACCACCGTTAAAAATACAAGCTCAAAAGTCAGTTACAGTAGTTCAAACAAAACCGTTGCAACTGTGGATAGTAAAGGTAAGATTACTGCTAAAAGCAAAGGGTCTGCTACTATTACGGCAAAGGTTGCAGGAAAAACAGCAAAATGTGTTGTTAAAGTAAAAGATGTAGTAATAAGACTCAATTCAACTCAAAAGATATTGTATGTAGATTCAACATATCAGTTAAAAGCAACGGTAACAGGAAGCAGTAAAGCTGTAAGTTGGAAATCAAGTAACACGAGTATTGCTACGGTAAATAATAAAGGGTTAGTAACAGCTAAGAAAAGTGGTACTGCAAAAATTACCGCAAGAGTAGAAAAAACAACAGTTACTTGTGTTGTGACTGTAAAAGACATTGTAATAACTCTAAGCAGAAAAGATTTTATATTATTTAATACTGAAAGTGTTTCAATAACAGCTAAAGTAGTTGGTAGTAGTAAATCTCCTGTATGGAAGTCATTTAACCCCGGTTTAGTGACTGTTTCGGGTAGTGGTAATACAGTTACTATTACAGCTAAAAAAGCCGGTACAGCTAAAATTTCGGCAACTTTAGGAAACACAACGGTAAATTGTATAGTAAGAATATACGATTATGTAAGCAAAATTGAATTAAGCACCAATAAGGTAGAAATATATCCAAATCAAAAGTATCAAGTTAAAGCCAAAGTATATCCTGATACTGCATATTATAAAGATGTAACTTGGAGCATTTCGGACAAAACCGTTGCCTCAATTGAAAAAGGTTGTATAACTGCAATAAAGCCGGGAACTTGCACAATCAGAGCAACATCACAAGACAAGAAAAAGGTGTTTGCAGAATGTAATTTGACGGTACATCAGCCTGTAACAAGTATTAGCTTTGCTCAAAGCAGTTATGAATTATACAAGTGTTCAAAACTCAAAATAAAACCAACTGTAAAGCCGGATAATGCTTTTAATAAGAAAGTAAGGTATGTAGTAAATGACCCTACCGTTGGAAAAATTAGCGAAACAGGAGAGATTCAACCTTATAGAATTGGTACATTAACGGTTCATTGTTATGCCTGTGACGGTCAAGGTGCTTATGGCGTATTTACAGTCAATATAAGGCAAAATATTAATTACATAAGTTTTGATAAGAAAGAAATATCTGTAGGAACAGGACTAACTTGCAAGCTAAAGACTCATATTTCGCCGGAGAACGCATACAATAAAAATCTTAAATATGTATCATCTAATACAAATGTAGTAACTGTAGATAAAAACGGTGTTATTAAAGGCGTTAATCAAGGCAAAGCTAAAGTAATGGCACTTGCAACAGACGGAAGCAAACATCAATGTTACTGTAATATATCAGTATTTGTTTCTGCTAAAAAACTCCGTATAAGCGGTTCAACAAAAATAACGGTAAACCATAAATATACAAACTTTAAATTAAGTGCCTATCCCCAAAACTCCTATCTAAATAAGGTGAAGTGGTATTCTTCAAATCCAAAAGTTGCAACAATAGATAGTAAAGGGAAAGTAAGAAT
>JBJEPA010000073.1:0-2215 GCA_051880995.1 Ruminococcus sp. | reverse complement strand
GACCTTCGGACAGGAGTTCAATTCTCCTCATCTCCACCAGAAAAACCGATAGTACATTTTTGTACTGTCGGTTTTCTATATTTGAAGAGAATTGAAGCCGAGGGTGAAGAAAACCGTCCAGTGGACGGTTTTTACCGAGGTGCGTTGATGAAATATTTCCAATAAATGTGAACACAAAAGGCGAGATTGAAGTATTCTCATTTATGACGTAACTCCTCATCTCCACCAAACGCAAAACAGCCGAACCCCTACAATATTATTTTTTATTGCAATGTGTTCGCTGTACAAGTAAAACTGTCGGTATAACTGCCGGCAGTTTTTAATATTATGTATTTTTTCTGAAATAATGAAAAACTCTTTGGATTGAAAGATACTGAGATAGGGGAAAATTAAGACGTGAATTCCCAAAGTAAATTCCACAGTAGGAAGAAGTGGCATTTAGTTTGAGAAAACGGTGGCATTTAGTTTGAGAAATTAATAGAAACCGAAAAAAGCAAGGTAAAATAAAGGTTGAAAACGAAAAACAAGCATAGCAAACAAGCCCGAGAAATAAATTTCTCAGACTAAATTCCGCTAAGGTGGAAATTACATTGGGAAATATTTAGAGTAACAATTTAGGAGATTGAACAACTAATTCGGGTTGTATGTATGAAATACCGAGAGTTTCAGCTAGTTTATCAGAGTAAGTAAATGAAAACATTTCGTAAGCACTTTTTCCGTTGAACTGTTTTCTTTTCACAGAGTTAATATGTGAAAATATGAGGTTAACAGTATCCTGACAAAAATTGTCAAAAGAAGTTCCTGCGGGGACAATATTCCTTAAAAGTGTGTGGTTGTTTTCAACATGGGGCTTTTGGTATGGGGAATTAGGGTCGCAGAAAAACAAATTGCTTTCCTTTATAGAATTCAAATCGTTTTCAAATGAAGAAACACAACTGAATTCACCGCCGTTATCTGTTAGCAATACGGGGAAAATTTCTCCAAAAGAAAAGCCGGCAGATAACAATTTACTTTTTAGTTCTTTGACTTTTGATGAAGCTTCGGCAGCAGTTTTATTGTCAAGTAATAAGCCAAACATAAAGTCAGAGCCTGTAAAGATAAAGGTCATAATAAGTTTTCCGCCTATGGTTCCCAGAACAGTATCCATTTCAACATAATGGTTTATGTTATGTTCTGCAATATATTGCTTGAAATCATCGTATGTTCTGCCTATCTTGGCTGCTTTAGGGACATAATCTTGCTGTTTGCTTTTTCTTGGTTTGAATTTAACAGCTCTTGGAAGGTCAATTTTTGAAATACGGTAATAACCTTTTTCAATATGGCGATATACAGTAGATTTCGAGATATTTAGATTATTTGTCTGTATAGCATGGTAAATATGTTGCCCTCTATTCACCGATTGATAAATGGTTTCTTCAATATCATAAAATTCACTCTTATTTAATGGAATTCCCTCTCTTGAAGAAACAAGGGTTACCTCATATTCATTTTGAGCTAACCTTGCGACATACTTTCTACGTGGATATTTGCAACCTGCGTTACTGCATTTGCTGCATCCATTGCAGACAAACGGTGCTTTAAGCAACTTCGGGCATACTTCGTCCGTTTTTGTAAAACCGTTTACCTGTGCTTTTGAATGTAATTTTACCTCTTTGGATATTGTCGTCGGATCTTTGCCTATTCTTCGGGCAATAGCCTTGAAGGTCATTCCTTTTGATAAGCAGGCTTGTATTTCAATCCTGTCATCCAAAGTCATGTGTTTGTTCTTTTTGTTTTCCATTAGTCTAGGCTCCTTTCTTAATTTCCTAGACTAAATTCTACCACTAATTCTTTTCCCACACTAAATTCCGTCACAAATTCCACTGTGGAATTTACTTTGGGAATTCACTATATGTAAAAATATCAAATTTTTTTCGCAAAAGGTATTGACAAAAGGTGTGGAATGTAATATAATCTTGAATGTTCGCTGTGGAAAACAAAGCGGACAGAGGACCTTGAAAATTAAACAACGAAAGTAAAGAAACCCGTAATGAACTTTGAGAGAAGCTCAAAGAATTACAAGTGAACCAAACACTGAAAAATAAGGAAGAAACACGTTAGTGTAAATGAGCGATTAAGCTCTAAAATAGGTTTGGACACCGAAAGGTGTTTAGATACAATATTTTAGAGAGTTTGATCCTGGCTCAGGATGAACGCTGGCGGCGTGCCTAACACA
>JBJEPA010000072.1:0-2216 GCA_051880995.1 Ruminococcus sp. | reverse complement strand
CCACAACAGCTATGTGGAGATGTATAATGAAATAAAAGATATTAAAGAATGGGAGCGAAAAAAATGAGATGTGTAATTATTTCTGGTTCTCCTGATACCAGCATAGAAGAAATCAAAAACCTTTGTAGCAACGATGACTTCATTGTTTGTGCAGATTCCGGTTATACATTTGCCAGAAAAGCAGGATTAACCCCCCACCTTATTATCGGCGATTTCGATTCCCTACAAGAGGAACTTCCATCAGATACAGAGGTGGTAAAGCTGAACACCGTTAAGGACGACACCGACACAGAGCATTGTGTTATGGAGTGTATCCGTAGGGGATACAAGGACTTTTTACTCCTTGGTTCAGTTGGCGGAAGAACAGACCATACCTTTGCAAATATCGCAATTCTTTCCTTCTTGTCAGAGTACAACTACCACGGAGTTGCTCGAAATAATGGTGAAGAAATCCAGATTCTCAAAGAGGGAACATACAATATGGACGGAAAAAAGGGTCTTACTTTTTCTGTTTTTCCATATGGATGCGAAAGTGTAAATCTCACATACAAAGGGGCAAAATACCCTCTTGATAATGACACCCTTACCTATAATGTGTCAAAGGGCATCAGCAATGTTTTCTGTGAAGATAAAGCTGAAATAACAATTAACAGAGGCAGAGCAATTTTGTTCACATACTACAAGGGAAACACTGAATAAATCACTTTAAAAAATCTGACAGCCCTTTCTGTGCAAATTATTTAATCAGTGTTTTCCGAGGTATAATTATGCTTTACAATATTTGCGGACTGAATGTTTCTTTTACAGCAAAATATCCACGGACTTTGAACCGTTCAAAAAAATATATTGCAAATGACCAAAGCCTTACTCCCCATATTACACTTGAGGTCACTGAGGAGAGGATTGATAACTATATTGAGGTCTATCCTTATGTTGACCGTTCACTTGCGGAATATATAATCTTTGGTGCCAGTTTTTATGAGGCGGTTTTGGATTTTGATGCAATATTACTACATTCCTCTGCCATAGCCGTAGATAATCAGGCATATCTTTTTACAGCCGACAGCGGAACAGGAAAATCTACCCACACAAAGCTGTGGATGGACTATTTTGGCGACAGAGCAGTTATGATAAATGACGATAAGCCGGTCATAAGAATTATTGACGGAAAAATCTTTGCCTGTGGAACTCCTTTTTCGGGCAAGCACGACATTAACTGCAATCTTTTAGTACCCCTTAAGGGCATATGCTGTCTTAATCAGGGCAAAGAAAATCACATAGAAAAAATCAGCAACCGTGAGGCTATCCAAAAGCTGATGCAACAGACCCTCCTTGTGCCACACAAAACAGGAGTAAATAACCTTTTGAATGTGCTTGACAAGGTGATAAAAAATGTGGATGTTTACAAGCTCTACTGCGATATTTCAGAAGATGCTGTGTTGACCTCATACAACGGTATGAAATAAAATCGGTGCATATTATGGGTAAAAAGCAAGAGAAAACAAATGTAATGAGAATACTTGACCAAAAGAAAATAGAGTACAGCCATTTTGCCTATGACAACTCAAAGCTTAATGCAGTAGAGGTAGCAAATTCCCTTGGGCAAAGTGTAGATAAGGTTTTCAAAACTCTTGTAACAGTTGGCAAAAGCGGTGAGCATTATGTGTTTGTTGTGCCTGCAAACAGGGAGCTTGACCTTAAAAAGGGTGCGAAATGTGCCGGCGAAAAATCCATAGAGATGATACCTCAAAAGGAGCTTTTGCCCCTTACAGGTTACATTCACGGCGGATGCTCACCAATCGGTATGAAAAAGCAGTTCAAAACCTTTATCCACACCACAGCGCAGGATTTTGACAAAATATATTTTTCAGCCGGCAGGGTGGGCTATCAGGTGTCAACCTCACTTGAATCCTTGCAAAAGGTAATCAATGTTGTTCCGGCGGATATTATTAAGGAAACTCATTTTGATTAAAGAAAACTCTTGATTTTTCATTATTCTTATGTTAGAATATCAAATGTTATGGGGGCGTAGCTCAGCTGGGAGAGTACCACAATGGCATTGTGGGAGTCGAGGGTTCGATCCCCTTCGTCTCCACCATAATAAACGCATTCAATCTATTAAAGGTTGGATGCGTTTTTTGTTTTGTAATATTCGGAATTTTCATATCAGTTTCTTTTTTTTGCTTAATATTTTTCAAAAAATCTGCTTCAGATCG
>JBJEPA010000071.1:0-9934 GCA_051880995.1 Ruminococcus sp. | reverse complement strand
TCGTCATTTTCGTCAAGAGCAGTCTTAAGAACATAGCCCTCTGCCATTTCCATAAAACGAACACCCTTTGACTTTGTGGAGAACATTGTACCAACCTGTGAGCGAAGTCCCTTACCAAGGTCCTCAAGGCCTGCGCCAACAGGAAGTCCGTCCTCTGAGAAAGCAGTCTGTGAACGGCCGTAAACAAGCTGTTCAAAGATGTTCTTCATAGCTGTGTTAATTGCGTCACAAACAAGGTCTGTGTTCAAACATTCCAAAAGTGTTTTGCCGGGAAGAATCTCGGCAGCCATAGCTGCAGAGTGAGTCATACCGGAGCAACCGATTGTTTCAACAAGAGCCTCTTCAACAATACCGTCTTTTACATTAAGTGATAGTTTGCAGGCACCCTGCTGAGGAGCACACCAACCAATACCATGTGAAAATCCAGAAATGTCTTTGATTTCATAAGCCTTAACCCATTTTCCTTCTTCAGGAATAGGTGCAGGACCGTGCTTTGGTCCCTTTGTTACAGTACACATATTCATTACTTCGTTTGAATAGTTCATTGTACTTAACTCCTTTCTGTGATTTGTTTGAGAGTATTCTCATACAAGGTCATTATAAATCTTTTTCCTCTTTTTATCAAGCATTTTTCGCCATTATACCTGATTTTTTTGCCTGTTTAACAAATACTTAATGCAAAACCTTTGCTTTTGTACATTTTGCCCCTTATTTTTAAGATAAAAGCAAAAATCCCCACCAAAATCCGAAGTAATGGACCTTGAGGGGGAGTGTTTAATATCTAATAGAAATTATTTGAGTTGGTCGTGAAACTTGTTCTGAATTATCTTCTCGCATATTTCTGCCATATCCTCCGGTGTTTCTTTCATACCGGTGTTCAGCCATGTTTCAATCATACCTATAAATCCATACACCACAAAGGAAAAGTAAAATTCCGTAAGATTTGTTTCTCCAAACCTGCTTGTGAATTTGTCGTGTAAAAATGTAAGTAGCTTTTTGATAAAGCCGATTTCTCCTCTGTCAGACAACATAACGGAGCAAAACTCGCTGTTTTCCTTAACGAAAGAAAAAATATTTTCAAACAGATTTTCGCTTAAGGCCTCTTCATCATTGGAAGAAAGCTCAATGTACTCATTCAAAGCAGTAAACATTTCGTCCTCAATTTGCTCCAGCATATCAAACACATCGGCATAGTGAAGATAAAATGTTCCCCTGTTGATGTCCGCCCTGTCGCACAGCTCCTTCACAGTGATGTGCTTTACGCTTTTTTCTTTCATCAATGAAAGGAGAGATTTTTTTAAAACTGCCTTTGTTTTTCTTATTCTTCTGTCCTGTGTACCCATAAATTTTCGCCTTTCTCAACACCAAATGCACAACTTGTTGATTAATATTCTCATTGTTGCAAATTGTTTATTGTGTTTTACTTTATTCTTAGTATAATAGAAAATGTTCAAGAAATCAACACTATGTTAAATATTTTTGAGGTGATATTTATGAGCGAAAAGAAGAGGACTTTCGTACTCAAGGTTTTGCCTATTGTAGCACTATGTGTTGTTATGCTTATCCCATCAATATATGCCTGTATATTCTTGGGGTCAATGTGGGACCCATACGGCAATATAGGGGATTTGCCTGTTGCTGTGGTAAATCACGACAAAGAGGTACAGTATAACGGCAAAAAGCTTTCAATCGGCAGTGACCTTGTGGATAAACTGAGGGACAACGATTCCTTGAAATTTAACTTTGTAAGCGACCAGGTTGCAAAAGAGGGCATTGAAAACGGAACCTACTATATGGTTATAGATATTCCACAGGATTTTTCAGAGAATGCCACAACCCTTATGACAGATAACCCCAAAAAACTTGATTTGAAATATTCAACCAACCCGGGGAAAAACTACATAGCTTCAAAAATGAGCTCCACTGCCCTTGAAAAGATTAAGGAAGAGATAGAAAATACAGTTACTCAGACCTACACCCAGACGGTTTTTGACAGCATTGGGGACACAGCCGACAGCCTTTATGACGCAGTTGACGGTGCGGGGGAGATTAACAGCGGAGTTGCAAAGCTTGAAAAGGGAAACAGCACCCTCTCTGCTAATTTAAAGACCTTGTCCGACAGCTCTGTTACCTTTAATGAGGGTGCAAACACCCTTAACAGTGGGCTGAAAACCTATACACAGGGTGTTTCTGATGTAAACACAGGTGCATGGCAGTTAAACAGCGGTGTAAAAACACTTAACAAAAAGGTGCCCGCATTATCAAAGGGAATAGCATCCCTGGCTGACGGTGGGGATAGTCTGAAAAAAGGACTGGTAACCTACACAAGTGGTGTTTCAGATGTCAGCGCAGGAGCAGATACTCTGAATAAAAATTCTGCTTCTCTTGTCAGCGGAGCAAAATCCCTTTATTCAGGAAGTAATACCCTTTTGACAGGAATCACATCCTATACCGACGGTGTGAAATCGGCAAATAACGGAGCACAAACCCTTGTGAAAAATTCTCCGTCCTTAAATTCGGGAATTACACAGCTTACAAATGGTGCAGGGGATTTGTGCACAGGAATTGACACCTACACATCAGGAGTAAAAAGTGCCAATGACGGAGCCAAGGCGCTCACCTCTAATTCGGAAAAGATAAGAACAGGAGCAAGCGACCTTGAAACAGCCTCCACAGCACTTAACGGAGGAACAACAAGCCTAAAGACAGGGATTTCACAAATTTCAGACAAACTTGAAACATCTGTAACAGAGGAAAATGAGAAAAATCTCAATACCCTTACAAACGGATTAGACAGCCTTAACAACGGAATTTCCCAGCTTGAAAAGGGTTTAGACACAGGGGAAAGCTCTTCTCTCCAGAGAGACCTTGAAAAAACCGGAGGGGACTTGACCCAACTGGGAAATGACCTTGCCGGTGCGGGTGAACAGCTTGCTGTGCTTGAAAATAAAATTAACTCCATAAAAAATGCGGAGTGGTTTACAACCCTTGATTCATCTGTTCAGAATGAAATACTTTCAGGAATTTCTGAGCCGGTAAAGGAAATCGGAAATAATCTTAATTCTGCAAAGACAAACTTAGAAAATGCCTCAACGGACTTAAATAATGGGGGAGAATCCGCAAAGGAAACTGCAAAATCCATTGAAAAAGTAAAGGAAAGTGTTAAAACCATCAACAGTAGTTCAAAGGTAATATTGCCAACAGCAAGTGAACAAATTACCAACCTGTACAGCGGACTGTCAAGCGTTAAGGACGCAGTTGACACTAAACTTCTCCCCGGAGCTGAACAGCTTCAGGGAGGAGCATCTCAACTGAAAGACGGAACAAGCAGTTTAAAAACAGGAATTTTAGAATATTCAAAGGGTGTTGACACCCTTGCCCTGGGAACAAGCGCCCTTGACAGCAACAGCGAAAGCTTGCAAGAGGGTGCAAAAAGTTTGAAAACCGGAGCCGAAACTCTGGGAAGCGGTATAGGTGAATATACAGAGGGAGTGGCAACCCTGGCACAGGGTACAGATACCCTCGACGGCAACAGCGAAAGCCTTAAAGACGGAGCAAAAAGCCTTAAGGACGGCTCTTCTCAATTAAGCAAGGGAGTAAAAACCTATACACAGGGTGTTTCTTCCTTGCAAAAAGGCAGTAAGGAGCTGACAGCCAATAATAAAAAGCTGAACAGCGGAGCAACCCGGCTTTCTGCCGGAGCAAACAAGCTGAACGCAAATGTTCCTGCATTGACAACAGGCATCAGCCGGCTTTTCTCCGGCTCAGAGGAGCTTGCCAACGGTACTCGAAAATTAACCGATAATTCCTCTTTGCTCACAGAGGGAAGTCAACAGCTGACCGACGGTTCACTGCAAATCTCAGACGGTGCAGGCAAGCTGTATGACGGCTCTGTTCAAGTGGGAGAAGGTCTTGGTTCTCTCAACACAGGTGTTAAAACTCTAAAAACAGGACTTAAGGACGGTGCCGACACCGCAAAGGAAACTACAATTTCCAAGGAATCAAAGGAGATGTTCGCCTCTCCTGTTAACGCACAGGAAACTCAGGTTACAACGGTGGAGAACAACGGCTCTGCTATGGCTGCATATATGATGTGTGCAGGACTATGGGTTGCAGCGCTGGCATTCTGTATTCTGACGGGAGTTGAAAAAGACCCTATGAGAATCAGAAAAGACCGCAAGAGATGGGTGAGAAAAGTATCGGAAGTGTTAATCTTTGCAGTTGGTTCAGGTGCATTGCTTGTGGGACTTCTTGTTGCAATTAACGGATTTAACCCGGCATATCTGGGCAGAACAGTTGCACTTTCAATTATGACCAGTCTTGCATTTACCTGCATTGTTTATTTCTTCAACATTCTGCTGGGAAAAATCGGCTCATTCTTGCTACTTGTAATACTTGTAATTCAGCTTGGTTGTGCAGGAGGTACATATCCTCTTGATTTGTCACCACAGATTTACAGCAGTTTAAATCCCTTCTTCCCGTTCTCATATGCAGTTGACGGATTCAGAAGGACTATTGCAACAGGTCAGGATATAACCCATATTATGCTTGTTCTGGGGGCATTTGCCCTTGTGTTTGCAATCCTCAGCGCAATCACCCTAACCATAAAGATTAAGAGCAAAAAGGAAAAGGAATACAGTATGTCACAACTCCTTGAAGAGGCTTTTGATTAAAAAATCAGATATTGACAGTAAAAATCCCTCAGATAGACTCTGAGGGATTTTTATATGTGGGATAAATACAATCAGTAATTGCATCCAAAAATGAATGGTAATACCTTATGTCAGGTTTTATCAGTTTCATTTGTAGCTCCTAAATAATATATTTTTCATATTCTGCATTTTTTAAAGTATAGTGGAAGAAATCCTCATTAACCATATCACAAAAGTAAGTTTTAATAACTCTGCAAATGCCGCCATGGGAAAGTATTAATATATTTTTGTTTGGATATTTTTTCTTAATTTCATCGATAAAAGGATAAACTCGTGTGGCAACCTGTAACATTGATTCACCGTTAGGATACTTATATGCAAAGTTTCTTTTGTTATTTAAAAAATCCTCATTTTGTCGGCAAACACCTTCATAAATTCCATAGTCTTGTTCAATTAATCTATTGTCAATTATTACTGGTGCATTACAAACAGACGAAATAATTTTACTTGTCTGTAATGCCCTTGATAGGGGGGAACTAAATATAATATCAATGTTTTCTTTTAAAAGTTTTTCAGCAAGAATTTTTGCCTGCTCAATTCCTTCGTTGGATAGTGGTATATTTGATGTTCCGCAAACCTTATTATTTTCATTCCACTCTGTCTTACCGTGTCTGGCAAATAATATGTTCATAGTAATACCTACCTGTTAATAACACTTTGTTGATTTATAGATTTCTATATGTATTTGGTGCTTTAGATTAAGGGGGTCGGTGTGGTACTTTTCCAGTAATAAACGGTATTCCTTTTCAAATTCTGCAATTTTTTCATTTGGCAGTCTTGCGCCGATACCACGACAGCTTTTTATCCTGCCAATCCAAGCATCTTTTGTGAAGTTGAGAACGGTGTCGTAGGAATGGATAGTTTCAATGTTAAAGCCGTTTTCCGCCCATTCGGGATAGTTGTAACGGAATTTTTCAAAACCGCAACCGTTCCAGCTTGGGTTGTATTTTAGGACAAGACTTTCCATTTCTTTAATGACTTCGTCCTCAAAGGGTAGCCAATCCATAAAGATTTTGCAAAACAGTCCGTTTGGCTTTAGTACTCTTTTGATTTCCTTTGTGGCTTTATCTGCGTTAAAATATTGAAAGCATTGTACAGCGGTAACAACATCAAAGGTGTTGTCCTCAAAGCCTGTGTCCTCGCCGGAGCAAACCTTAAAATCAATGTTTTGGATATTTCTTTCCTGTGCAATTTTTCTTCCGTATTCAATTTGATTTTCCGAAATATCCGTTGCTGTGAATTTTGCCCCTGTGTGATACATATTCAGGGGCAAAACTGCCGTACCACTACCTAAATCAAGGATTTTTTGACCCTGTTTTCCAATGCCCAACATAATCAGCTTGTCATACATACTCTTTGGATATATGTCACGATATTTTGCATAGTTGTCAGAGGTTCTGCCAAAATCAAATTCCTTTCCTTTGTCTATAAAATCAAGTTTCACTTTTATTCTCCTGTTCGTTTAAATCATTCCAAGGGCTATATCCTCAAGGAAAATATCCATATTTTCTTCGCTGTGTTCAATCTCTTTGCTAAAGGTATAACAAAGCCTGATTTGCTCCTCAACTGAAAAACTGCCTTTGTCTTTATATTCCATTAACCCTATCATATAGATTATTCTAAGGCAGATTACGCTGAATTTAATGGGCAAAAATATGTTTCCGTCACCTGCGCCTGTGAAAAAATAACGGTAAATAAAATACACCAAAATCTGCTCATATTCCTGTTGACGGTTACCCACATATTTTAGGAATTTTTCCTCCTCTTCCTTGGTGTATTCAAGGTCTGAAAGTTTATTTACTGTTTCTTCCCATTCTTCTGTTAGGAATGTAAGGCTGTTGAGAGTGTCGCAGTAGTCCCAAATTGTTTTGTTGTTCTCAGGCATAAAGAATTCTTCAACATCAAATTTTTCAAAAAGCTGTTTTTGTTTTTCACAGGCTTTACTCAGCAACATTTTTGCTTTTTCCGGGATAGGTGAGGTGGTTTCATAAACATTCTCAATTATTTCATACATAATATCAAGGAGAGTGCTTTCGTATGTATTACTGCATTTTCCTGTTGACAAAAATTCCACCTTACTGCTGTGAGTGACAATCTCCCTTGCCACATAGGGGCAGGACATAGACTGACCTGTAATCAGACTGTCCTTGTTTTCCACCGTAAAGTCGGGGAACTTTCGGCAGGTGTTTGCCATATGCTCCTGACCGATGTTGCAGTGAATATCGCACAAATTTTTCTCATTTAGGAACGCACATCTACCGAAGTGAACCTTAAAGCAGTATTCTCCGTCACAACATTCAATTTCACTTTGTATGTGCTTGCCGTACTCTGTGTCTAAATTGTTGTAATAATCAAGTGACTTTTCGTCAATGACAATCTGCCACATTTCGCAACAGGAGGAGGGACATTCCCCCATTAAGCACCTAAAATTTTCATAGTAATCAGGCTGAATCTTTATCATAACACTTCCCACCATATGTTTTCTTATTTTGTTAATTATATCATATCTTATTATGTTGTGAATAGCAATTATTTCTGTGTTGCAACAGAAAAAAGCTCCCAATTTTCCGGGAGCTTTTGGGGTTGCATTATATAATTAATGACAAACTTTGCAGGCGGTATATCCCTGGGATTGGGCTGAGCTTAGAGAAATAGCTGTAATGGTCTTTGACCTTGATAATGTAGGACAGCCTGTTGTTGAATGGTACTTTTCGCCTGTTGGTGTTATGTAAACAGTTGTAGATGTTTTGGCGCTTGGTTTTGATTTAACAGTAACTTTGCATTTAAGGGTTTTGCCTCCTACCTTTGCTGTAATGGTAGCACTACCTTTTTTTATGCCCTTGATTTTTGCCTTGTAGCTGTTTTTTCCGCTTGTAGAGGTGATTTTAACAATGCTTTTGTTGCTTGATTTCCAGGTTACTTTCTTGTTGGTATTGTTAACCTTTATAGTTTTTGAAGAACCCGCAGTTACGGTTACTTTAGTATTGCTTATGGTTGGTGTTTTAGCCGCATATGTTGTTGATATAAAGCAAGAACACATTACAAGCATTAACAAAATACTGGCAACTGCTTTTAAATTTTTTCTGGCTTTGGTCACTATAACCACTCCTTAAAATTATTTTATACAATCAACTAATTTTTTATTGCAACCCCTCACAGCTGATTGTGAATATACAAAAAAGTATGCTGAAATAACACAAGTGAACAAATTTCACCTTATATGTTGAATTATATCACACCGCAAAAATACTGTAAAGGGATTGAATTTGTTTTTGTAAAAATAATTGGCAATAAAAAACCTCGGACATATGTCCGAGGCTTTGCTGGATGCAGGGGCCGGATTTGAACCGACGACCTCCGGGTTATGAGCCCGACGAGCTACCAAACTGCTCTACCCTGCGATATTTTATCGCCTATCTTTTTGGCGTAAGTATAGTATATCAATATATTACCCATTTGTCAAGGGTTTTATTATGTAACCTTTTGTCGTCTTATCCTTTAAATAAAGAAACTGCACTTTTACAAGATTTTTCTTTTGCAAAAGTGCAGTTCCAATGAATATTTATTTGCCGTTATTTACAACAAGGTTATACCATTTGCGGTCGTCATTAGCTGACATAATGATATGCTCATTATCTTTCTTTTGAATATGCAAAATATTTTTTAAGGTTTCATTGTCAAAATCAAGAGGAATTAGGTCATCTCTGTCGGCTCTTGAAAGACCAAACATGAAGAACTGTATGTCATGTCTGTCGCTGATAAGTACTGAGAAAGAAAGTCCACTGATGTATTCCTTGTTCTCCACAAAGCTTTCAATGCTAAGGGTGATGGCAAGCTGTTTATCTTCTCGGTCAATTCCCTTCATAGCCATAACGAGAAATCTTGGTGTAACCTCAACAGCTCCCTCATAATATGTAATTCCACGCTGAGAAATATCAAGGGAATCGTGGTATTTATTGTAGGCTGTTGTTGTAATAATTTCCCTGCTGAAAAGCTTTTTAAGGTTGTTTCCGTAAAGTTCATCCTGTGAGTTAATGCCTGTGATTGCTCTTACACGGAGCATTTGATTTTCTTCAAAAATGTTTATCATTGCTCCAACAATCTTTTTCTCTTCGGAGTCATCGTAGTAGTATCCGTAGTATGTACCCAAAAATCTGTCGTCAAAAACAGAAGTGTTTCTGCTTCTTTTAATATCTGTTATGGACAGGTCTTCCTTTAAAAACTGAAAGGTTGTTACTTCCGGGGTAAGATTGTAGTTGTAGAACTTTACAATCTTATTTACAATGGTCATACTTGGCACAAAGCTGTGATTTCTGCACTTTGAAAGATTTACATATGATGGGAGTTCCTCAGAATTTCTTATCCAGTTAGGACATTCGCCTGCACCGCAAACATAGTATGGGGCGGTGTTCAGCTTTTGCCACATATAATCATAGTTTAAATGGAAAAACTTATTTTCTTCTTCGGTTAATTTCTGAACATTTCTTGCCATAATATTGCCTCCAATGAAAATCTATAATGGTATCTTTTTTGACAGTATAACACAATAAATCGTAAAATACAACATAGAAAGTTTAAAATAAGTTAATTATAGTTTAAAATAAACTTTTGTGATTGGGTAATAAAAAGGACTGTACAGTATAATTTGTACAGTCCCATAAATGCTTTTATTCTAAATCTTTTGGAGTGACAATTATTAATTCCTTCTGAAAACTATCCTGCTCACTGCAACAGGCAATCATATATCCACCAAAGCGGTATTCTTTGAAAAAGTGTGGATTTTCATCTTGATTATCAAAAATGGTGATTTTATCCCCGATTTCAATAGAAAACTCATCAAAGGGCTTTGTCATTCCCCTGCCCAAAGCCTTGACATAGCTCTCTTTCAGCGTCCATAGCCTGAAAAAAGCAGAGGCTTGTTCATTTGGATTATTAAGAGATTTCAGATACATATATTCATTTTTATGAAAAAATTTTTCTGCCAAATCAAGTTCTTGTGGAGTGATTAGTTCAATATCACACCCTATATCATTGTCGCCTACAGAAACTATGGCACATTTGTGGGAGTGAGAAATGTTAAAGTGAATTTCCTTATGATTTTCAAAGCAGGGTTTGCCCGCCTTTCCCACAGAATAGGTCATTTCCTTTTCGGATAAGCCAAACTCCTTTAAGGCAAAGTTTAATAACGCTCCTGCGCCAAGGCACAAATTTTTATCTTTTCT
>JBJEPA010000070.1:0-2225 GCA_051880995.1 Ruminococcus sp. | reverse complement strand
TGCGAAGCCATTTAGAGTCCATATTGCTGAAAAGACTGCCGAATGAACTTCCAATAAGCCGTTCCAGAGGTAATTTTTCAAGTTTAGCAAGTGCGGGATTGCCGTATCTGAAAATCCAGTCAACTGCGTGACTTTCCTCATTGAATATCATCTCAATGTCGGTGAATGCAAAGGGCAGATTTTCAAAACTGCTGTAATGCCTGCGGTATTCTTCATCTGTTGTGGGAATTCCATCTCTTCTGAAACTACTGATAATGCTCTTCTGCGTTGAACGGAACTGTTCAATAATCTGATTTTTCTTACGTATTGTATATATCAAAGACTCGCCGTTATTAAGGTTAATTTTGTCTGTGATGTCGTGTATTGCCCTTGCAGATACAAGGCATCCTCTGTGTGTTTTTATAAATCCCTCACCAAGTTTTTCCTCGAGCTGTGAAAGTGTCATTCTTGTTTCATATACCTTACCGCCTGACACATGTATCTCGGCAGTTTTATTTACCATAAGAACATAAAGGATAGTACTGACACCAAGCACAATCTTTTTACCGTTTGAAATAATCGTTATGTATTTTGGTTCCATAAAATTAGGTACCTCCGTCATAATTATTAATCAAGAAAAACGCTGATTAAGTCAATGTTTCCAAGTTATTGGTTAAGTATTAACCGGCAACGATTTGAGATAATTATATCATATTGACATTAATTTTCAATTATTTTAATTATCTGAAATACAATGATTCTAAATAAATTCCTTGACAAATATGAAAAAACCGCAGTCTTGACACATTGTATCAAAATTTCGGTTCTGATTTGCCAATAAGTTATAAAAAAGATGTCACCTTTGATGCGAGAAATTAACTTAAAAAAGAAGAATGCCCCGAACGCTATCTGCGTGTCGAGGCACTCGACTGGCGGAGATGAAGAGATTTGAACTCTTGCGCCGGGGAGTTCCCGACCTACCGCATTTCGAGTGCGGACCCTTCAGCCACTTGGGTACATCTCCATACTCCTGCAAAGCTCTTTATAAAACTAAAGGCTCTGCAAGTGAATATTATATATTATTTTGTTTCATATTACAAGTTCTTAGCTTACTTTTTCGTAACCTTTTGGGATTCTTTTTACAAAAATTCTCCTTCTGAATACAAAAAGAAGTACAACTAAAGCAACTAGGAGAACTATTCCTACAATGATTAAATATGATGAAAAATCAGTTGAACTAAGGTTAAAGCACCTAATGTTAATCCACATCTGGCTCATTCGCTTGTTAGCATCGTCGTCAAAATACATCATAACAGCACACCTGTCTAAAATGTCAGATGTGGGGTACTGGGCAAAAAGCTGTCTTTTTGTTCGGTCGGGAGTTGTTTTTATGATGTACTTTTCATCACTTTCATCTCCTGCAAAGAAAAATCCAACAGGGTAATCAACAGTTTCTTCCTCGTCATCTGCTCCAAAGCTCCAGTTTACATATTCCAGTATTCTGTCGTCCTCGCCACCGGAAATACAACTTGTGTAGCCCACATAATACATATTTTTGATTACATTATCAGGTCTTGATATAAAGTTAAGAAATGCTTCTGCTGCTTGTTTTCTAGCCTTTGAGCCGTTTATTCCATCCTTTAGCATAATCCAACCGTCACACCAAAGGTTTGAACATTCCTTTGGAACAGAATACTCAAGGATACAATCGTCTTCTTCTGCCTGGTCAAGGGTATAAACAGCATCACCAGACCACTGGAAATTGCCAACAACCTTCCCCGAAACAAGGTCGGATTTACCGCTGTCGGTTTCAAAGGAATAAACATTGTCCTTGATTTCTTTCAATAATTCTTCTGCCTTAGCTATTGTTTCAGGAGAAGTATCATTCATAAGGGCTGTAATTTTCTTGTTGCAGTCCTTTGAATTTTTAAAGGAATCCTTTAGCATTGTATCAGAATTTATAAGTCCCAATGCTGCAAAATAAGTGTCACGAACACTGTCCTTTACCGTAATTCTGCGACTATACTTTTTGTTCTGAAGAAATTTCCATGTTGTTACATCATCCTCTGAAACATACTCGGGGTTATACACAAATCCCATTGTGCCCCACATATATCCTGCGGAATAGTCGCTCCACTTTTCGCCATCAATTTGGGTGGTTTCCATAAGGTTCTGAATGTAAGGTGATACGCCTTTTGCATAATAATTTTCTTCTATACTTGTATCAAAAAAGTCTTTAGAGAGAG
>JBJEPA010000069.1:0-2229 GCA_051880995.1 Ruminococcus sp. | reverse complement strand
TCACATAAAAATTTGCTTCTGGATTTTCCTTTACTAGCTGGCGTAGTTTTTTCTCACCAATCTGAAAATACAGAGCTGCTTCCTTGATAGATAATAAAAATTTTTCAGACAGTTTGATTTCATTCATATAAGTATGAACTCCTCTCAGTTATTTACATTTAACATGAGAGATTTCGGGTAGCTTTCTATTTTTTCGATAATTTTTATTATCGTTCTCCCTAGAATTTTTCCTTCAATCAGCCATAAAGATTTAAAACAACAAAAAGCCGAGGCATCTACCTCGGCAAATATGTTCGATTATCCTTGACGTTAAATGAACATGTAATCACAGTCCACTGTTTTCTTTCTCTTTTTCAGTTAAAAGGCAGCAATCAGAACTGCATTCTGATTTATTTCCTGAAAAATAGAAGTACCAACTTCAGAAATTTTACAATCCCAGAGCAGCTTCCATTTATTTCAAGTGTTCATTTTTTGAACTCAGTTCCAAAAATTGAACCTTCGTTTTTCTGTATGGCATACACAGCATAACGCAAAATATCCCATATTATTAATGGCAGATCAAAAAGGAGAATATCAAAATGACAACTGTTGGTATTGACAAAATCATATTATATAATTTCTCGATTATTAATATTAGTATATCAGAACTTTTAGAAAAACACAACATTGAAATCACGAAAGCTTCTATTCCGATTCATACACATATATTCGGAGAATATGAAATTCAAAAAATCATTATTAAAGACAATGACATTTTTTCCGACTTAATTATTGGATACACATACAGCAATAATTTAGTACACCCATATACATATCTCACGTTAACTGTTTCCAATATTTATGGAGTCAACGACGTCAATGTGTCTTGGGATACATATAACACATATATTCAATCCTGCTGTAGTTATATCAACGCCGAGTATGGTATTCAATTATACTACTCAGATATTAAGGTGAAATACATCGAATTTAATTGTAACATTGCTCTGAAGCACTCTTTTTCGGAATATCGGCGAGTTAATAAATTAATCATGTCATTACTGCCAAATTACCTAAAAATCCAAAATTCATCTGCTCATGCAAAAAAGGCATCAAATGGAGCAGAGTCACTGAAAAAGGGCAATAAATCAATGGAGGTTGTGCTTTATAATAAATCTGCACAGCTTGCTGATAAGTCAAACACAAAAGAAAACGCGGAAATTGACAAAAATATCGAGCCGGACATCATGCGCTTTGAGCTCCGCCTTTTGTCTCCTGAAAAAGTGAAGCGGGCTCTAGGCTCTTTTTTCTGGCACGAACTAACTGACGAATGTATTCGTCAATATTTTGTAGCATATTTCTCTAAGAATATTGCCACTAAATATAATAAATGGCTCTCTGAGCGCCAAAAGCAGTTACAAACTTTAATCAAACAGCAACGTAAGCAGCACCCTAAAACATGGCATCATCAGGTTATGCAGACTATCCGTAATCTCAGCGAAGCTGAAGAACTGCCATATATCCTCGATATTGAACAGATCGTTTCCGCTTTAAGCGAACTACCTGATCCGCACCGCAATTGCGCCCGATCCATACGCGCCTTACTATCAATCCACATAGAAAACGATGTATACAAAAAACACGATTGCGACAAAGCATGTGAAATTATCGATGCAGTTTTAACCGCCCAATCATCTCAACCTTATTGACGCAACGGCAAATCATTGCATATCTTCCCTGTTGACAGTTGTATTTTTGCAGATCATGACCATTTTCGTGTCTCATCCAGTGCAAAGTTGCCTTTAGGTTAAAAATTACTGCTCAATTCTCACTTACATTATTTGATTGAAAAGCATCATTATCCAAGCGCATGAATTATTAGAATCTTCATATAGAATATGCTACTACATGTTTCAGCAAGTTAAACGATCTCTCTTCTCCCATCCACGATATAGTATGACCGCCGACAGAGTTTGATTCCGCCGACGGTCATAAAAACCAAATTTACTTTTTCGTTGTGATGGTCTTGTATTTCGACCACGAAGAATAATACTTCTTGCCGCTTACCGTCTTATAGGTCCGGATGCGGACATAGTACTTCTTCTTTGCGGTCAGTTTCGTGATCTTCTTGGATGTCGTCTTGTTGCTCGTAATCGTTACGATTTTTGCACTCGTGAACTTGCTACTGATGGAGCACTGGATCTGATAGCCCGTAGTTTGGGTAGTCAGCTTGGTCCACTTTGCGGTGAA
>JBJEPA010000068.1:0-2241 GCA_051880995.1 Ruminococcus sp. | reverse complement strand
AGTAAAGCCCAGGTTAGCGTAAACGATTACCTTGGTAACCTTGTTGTGTCACAAAATTTGTACGAGAGTAAGGCAGCCAGAATGCCCATATCATTGTCAGCGACATACAATAGTTTTGATTATAATACAAATTATAGTGATTCTATGATAGGTAATGGTTGGAAGTTTTCTTTTAATCAATATATTAAAGAAACAAATAGCACTCTACAAAATGCGGGATATGATTATGTGTACATTGATGAAGAGCGAACAAAACATTATCTGAAAGAAACAAGCAGTGGTTCAAATAAGTGGGAAGATGAGGAAGATTTAGGACTTACTCTAACATTCAAGGATGGTTTTGGACTGTTGGATGACGGTTCACAGACCAAGAAATTCCGTATGCCGTCAGAGGGCGGTCACCTTATGTATATCTATGAGAACGACAACCCAAACAACCACATTGGCTATGGCAGGGCAAGTGACGGAGCAGTACAGTATATGTACGATTCCACAAATTCTACTGTTGCATCCTTTTCAACAACCACAATAAACGGACAAAAGTATATCTCAACAATCAATCTTCCTAAATCTAAAAAGATATATCTCACTTATACATTATCAAATGGAAAGGTGTTGTTAACAAAGGTAACTATGCCGGATGGCTCAATCTCACAATACTCCTATAGCAATTCCGGAATGTTAAATTCTGTTAAGTATTTAGGACAGGAGAATGAAACAGATAAAGATGGTCAAGCTGTAACCTTGCAGTATAACAGCAACGGTCAGGTTACCAATATTTCAGAAATCAGTACTGTAGGAAACACAGGTAATTCTCTGACATATCAGTACAATAATGATAATACAACTCAGGTAACAGACATAAAGGGCAGAAGCGAAACATACACCTTTGATAATCAGGGCAGTAAAATATCTACGTTAAACGCCAATGGATTCATTTCCACAGACAGCGGAAGTGGTTTGACTGCATCATCTGGTGCTGACTCTTTTACAAAGAATTATATAACTGAGTCATCTGAGTTCTCAACAATAAGAAGTGGTAATTACTACTATAAAATAGAAAATGAAGCAAGTAGAGGAGGCGTTTGTGAGGTAGATAACTCTTCAGATAATCAATATTTTGGTGAGACAGCAATCAGAATTTATAACGAAAAAATGGAATCAGACTCTCCTTATTATACAAGTGTTGCTCACGACTTTGTGGGAGATACCTTTAAGGGTGAAAGTGTGACATTTTCTGCATATGTTAAAACCTCAGAAATTGATAAAGACGAAAACAAAAGTGTTTCTGGTGCAGTGCTTACAATTCGTTGTTACGACTCTAATCATAGAATTACAAAAACAGAGAATAGTTTCGGCATTGGTGGAACTGAACCATGGCAACGTATCAGTGTAACAGCAGAAGTTCCGGAGAATACAATGACGGTTCAAGTTACTTGTAATGTGCGCCATGCTACAGGTACAGCATGGTTCGATTGCCTGCAACTTGAAAAGGGCAAAAGTACAAATGACTATAATGCTCTCCAAAATACTAATTTTGAAACACAAGAGTATTGGAAAGATGAAGATAACGAACCTATCTCTGTTAGTAATAATACTGCGACTATTTTAGGAGAACCGGGTAAAATTACCGCCAATACAGTTAATAGAAATAATGATGGTTTAATTTCGTCAGGTGCTTCTCTTTCAGAAGAAACATCAGTAACTACAGTGACAGAAACAGAGCCGTATGGTTATGTATCAACATATGACGACTATGGGAACGAGACTAAAACAATGCAGGGCCATGTGGTGCGTACCATTAGGAAAACCTATGATACATCTGGTTTGATTGAAACAGGAAGTTCCACAGATGAAGAAGAAAACAACTACATTCAACAAAAGTACATATATCAATCTGTAAATGTTAAAAAGTCCGGTATATCATTTAACTTTACCGGTCAAGTCAAGGCAAAATCTGTTCCGATTACAAGCAGTGAAAGAACTTTCGGATTAGCCGTGAATATCTATTATCAGGATTCTGATGGTACAGTAATTACAACTCCGGAAAAACACTATCAGGAGTTTAATTCCTGCATCACTTCAAAACAATCGGTTTCAATGTCAGTATCACCAGAAAAAAGTAATATCATTGATTATATTGATTTTGCATTCGTTTATGGTTATAATAGTAATAGTATGACTGTTTACAATGCTTCACTAAATATTTTACATCAAAAAGTGGAAGAAGAATCCGAAGAT
>JBJEPA010000067.1:0-9997 GCA_051880995.1 Ruminococcus sp. | reverse complement strand
GTAAAGGGAGGGGGACCGCTTGCGGTGGAGGGTTTGTCAGTAGGCAGTTGTGATTTAGAAATTATTTTGATAGGAATGAAATTCCTTGTTATTTCTTAAGACAAAGAAAGTTACAGAGAACACTTTTTCAACCCCTCAGTCGCTTTGCGACAGCTCCCCTTACACAGGGGAGCCTTTGTTACATCTAAACTTTCCCCTATGCTAGGCTCCATCGGATGAGGGAGCTGTCGCCAAAGGCGACTGAGGGAGCGAAAAAGCGTCCTCTTTATCTCTTGTTGTCTTTAGAGCACCACCATATGCCTTGTCATTCCGAGCATAGCGAGGAATCTGAAAGGAAAGCACCAGTGTCTAAACCTACACTATCAGGTTATAGGAAAGTATGATTTCTCTAACATAGCAAGTGATAAAGGTAGTGGATTCCTCGACAAGCTGGTCATGACAGTGTAGTGGCTCGGAATGACAATATGCGAGTAACACAAGTGAAGGCATATAAACATAAATAACCATAAATCCCCTGTTTATTGTCAATATACACATTCAACACCACAACATTTTGTGCAAGTTTACAAATCAAATAAAAATGATAATAAGTGTTGAATTTTCTGTAATAAAATGTTAAAATGATACTAATTAAATGTGGGTTACTGTGCCCTTTTGAATGCTATAACCGTTGTAGGTCAGGCAACGAGGCATTCAAATTCAGCATAATTTCCTGCAAATCCTAATACAAGAAAATTGTAATGGAGGTAATATTTATGAAAATAAAAATCAAGCAAACCTTCCGCAGTATGTGGGCAATAATACTTGCTGTTCTTATGATTTTGTCCACATTCTCAGCTGTGGCGGTTACGCTTAATGTAGAATCAACCGGTGCTATTACTGGTAACATTTATTTTGATAATACTAAAACACAGTATTCTTCTGTTTATTGTTTCCTAGGTCACAGTACTTATATCAAATCCTACAAAATGTCATTAGATAGTGATAATATTTGGAAAACAGATACTTCCTTTAATAATGAATGGAATGATGCGACAAATATTTATTTTGCTTCTGCTGATGGTGGAGTTTCCGGTGGCACAAGTAGTTATAATATGAGTACTTCAAGAAGTACTCTTGGACTTACCAGTTATACTAACAAAAGTTCAACAGTAAGAGCAGGTACATCTAGCTGTTATGTTCCTGATACTACAGATAATAATTCAACTCTATCTATTATGACTGTTGACGAAGCTAAAGCTAGTCACTCAGGTGGGTCTGTTAGTAGTGACATAATCTCAGTTCTTAACGGAACAAAGATTATGTTCTATGCCGGTGTTCAAGGTAGTTGGGGTTCTTCCACTATTTATTTGAGACCTGATACTAACACAAGCAATACCACACTGACCCTTAGTGGCATTAATAGTAATTCGGTAAAAATTAATAATGTGGATTGTTATTATGGTGTTGCTTGTCTATCATCTGCACAGTATTACATAAGTAATTCTGGTTCCTGGGGAGGAGTTCGGATGAGTGAAAATGCTGTAGCAGGTAAATACTACATTTTGAATAATAATTCTACTCTTAGCGGAAGTAGTTCTAATAATGTTTATGCCAATGCTTCATCAGGTTCTGCAACTACAACAATTAGTAGTTCTAATGTAGTGAGTACATCATTTACTGCCGGACAGTCAGGTAAAGGCACAGCGTATGAACTTGTATATTATATAAAAGATTCATCTGATACTTATTCAAAAGTCGGTACATCAGCATCTGAAGTTAACGACTACATTTCAGGTTTAGAAGAAGGAACTTATACATTATACACATGTTCAACAGATAAAACTATTACTGTTCTCAGAGACACCGACACCTTTACTGTCGCTGGTTCTTACAATGTTTCAACCGGTGTAAAAGTTTCAACAGATGGTTCTTCTTTCACTGTTGACAGCACAAAGACAGCCCCAACAGGTGGTGGAGAAATTACCGGTTCAACTACATTAACAGCTTCTGAAATTTCTGGATATACATTTGTAGGTTGGGATGTTACTGCCGGTGCTACAATTTCAGGTACCAATATGTCAGTATCATATACCCCAACAGCAGATACAACTGTATATGCAAAGTATAGCAAAAATTATACAGTTTCTATCGGTACACATACAAATGGTACAATTACTGTTGATGGTGCAGAAACCGACAAGACAGTAGCTGCCGGTACAAGTGTTACTATCGTTGCATCTCCAAGCTCCGGATATGCTTTCTCTGCTTGGACAGGTGATTTGTCAGGTGAAGCAAGTGCAACTGTTACAAAGACAGTAACTTCTGACATAACAGCTAACGCAACATTTGCAAAGGAAGTAAACTACTATTATCTTATTGGTAGATTGACAATCAAGGATAAAAACGGTAACTCTGTTTCTACCGGCTCTACTTCCGTTGATTATTCAGAGACCTCAACTAATATTCCATTCGAATTAGTAGATGAGGATGCACAGCTTTATAGAGTTGTAACAAAGAGTACAGTTGCTGAACTTACAGGTAGTAACTGGTACTTCCGTATCAGAAAGGGTACAGCAACTGCTGCAAATGGAGTTCAGTATAATCCATCATCAAGTAACTTTGATCTTAAGTCTTCTGCAACAAGCACAACTCTTAGCGAAGGTTCAAGTTATAACCTTAGATTCCAAGATTCTTCTAATACATCCGGTCCTGTTATCCTTTGGTTTAATGCAAGTACTCTTAAATTCTACTACACCATCGCTACAAATAGCATTTCATATGTTAGCGATGCAAACGGTGACTTTACTGACAAGGTAACCGAGGCTTCACCGGGAACAGTAGTTGAAGTTAAGCCAAATCCAAATACCGGTTATGTACTTGATACCCTTAAATATAATGATGGTTCCGACCATACTATTACTGAAACAGATGGTAAGTACACATTTACAATGCCTGATTGCGATGTAACCGTAACTGCAACATTTACAGAAAATTCAACACCTGATGTAGCCAATGGTGTTACTCTTAAAGCATCTTCGGCTGAAGTTATACAGAATAATCCTGTCACCCTCAAAGCTACTTTAGATACTCCTAATGAGAGTGCTGAAAATGTTATATATACCTTTACACAAACATCAGGTTCTACAGTTAGCTTAAGTCCAAATGAAACAACTGATGCTACAACAACATTCACACCAACAGAAGCAGGTACTTACAAGTTTACAGTTACTGCTTCCTGCGCTGGCTTCAATTCAAAGACATCAAGCGTGGTTGAAGTTACTGTAATAACAGCTACCGATGCAAAGAAAAATGCTTTCACATCTGGTATATGGGTTGACGCACAGCCATCTTCTTCTAACAAAGATGCCCTTATAAAGGCTTATACCGGCAAAAGCGGTTATGTAAAGTTCTATCTCCCTAATTGTGTAACTCTTTCCGATCTTCATATTTACCATAAATATGGATACCTCGAGATTGCAGGTACTCAAATCGAAAGTGGCTCTACTGTGAATGCATCAAGCTGGACAAATGGCAATGTGAATATAAAATATGGTGATAGCTCATCCTCAAATACCAGTGCAACAATACAGGTATTCAAGTCAACAGCCAAGACGCTCTTTACTTCAACAAGTGCCGATATGCCAACAACAACAAATTCTTCTGTTTCAGATGCAAAAACGGCTGCTGCTTATAAATCACAATGTAGCTTTTCGGGTACATATAGAGCAATCGATGCTGAGGGTAATGCAATAGCTAATAACTCTATTAAGCTTAAGGGCAGAGGTAACTCCTCTTGGGAAATGTCATCAAGAATCTTTGGTAAGTATGCCTACAACATTACCTTAGGCGGAGCAGTCGATCTCGTTTCGGTTACTGACAAGAGTACAGCAAGTAAAAAGTGGAGTATGCTTGCAAACAATGTTGACGAAGCAATGATGAGAAATATGCTTGTTTACAACCTTTCTGATGCAATCGGACTCCCTGATTCACCAATGAGTGATGTATATAATGTTTACAACAACGGTACATACCTTGGTTCGTATCAAATGTCAGAAAAGGTTGAAGTAGGTACGGATGTTCTTGTTCCCGGTACTAATGTTGACAAGCTTAATGAGAGCAAAAATAAAACATCAGGTGCATATAATACCGATACACAAACATCTGAAAATGGAAGTGTTGATAATAACTCTACTAAAGGATTCTTTAAATACTGCACTTTAGGTGATGGCTTTATTGAACCAAGTGCTGAAGAATACAAGGCAGGTAACTATCTGCTTGAATTTGAGCTTAACGAAAGATTCCCTGACGAAGTAAGTGGATTTATCTCCAACTATGGTCAGCAGGTTGTTCTCAAATCCCCTGAATTTGCTTCAAGAAACGAAGTACTGTACGCAATGGACAGATTCAACTTTGCAGAAGCATTAATTTATTATTTGGCAAGTAAGGATACATCAACATCTGTATCTTTACCTGCCGGTACTCTAACAATTAACGGTGACAGTTATTCATACAAAGGTACAGCCAGTGGTAATACATACACAGCTAGTAGCCTTGATGAGTTAATTGATGTAGAAAACTTTGCAAAGGCATACCTCATTCAGGAATTCACAGAAAACCTTGACGGTGTAGCAACATCATTCTATGTTGATATTACCGGTGAAAACGATGCCCTTGTTTCAAAGCCTGTATGGGACTTTGACTGGACAATGGGACAGTATGGAAATGGTAAGGATATTGGTTCTGCAACACTGAATCCTGATAATCCGGAACAGTGGTTTATTAAGAATAAATATATCTACAAGAATTCAAGTACAAAGAACATCATAGCAACACTTTGCTCAATAGAAAGCTTCTGGGATACAGTTAAGACTGTTTGGAACGGCTTCGGCACTTCTACTTTAGCTACCGGTTCTGCACAGTTATTCCCTGTATCTGCTTTGATGGGTAAAAAGGCATCCCTCAATCCTGTCGGTGCCGGTACTACAGGTGTTTACGATGCAATTACTGATCTGTACGGTGATGGCGGTTTGATAACAGGCGACTATAAAACTGCTCTTGAATCTTCTGTTACAATGAATGAAGACCGCTACAGCTTTATTTCTGACTCATCTTATTCACAATGGGGTAGTAAAGACACAGGTTCTTCATGGTCTGCCGCAGTTGAATACCTTGATAATTGGACTGAACAGAGAGCCACATGGATGAATGCAAGGCTCAACGATGTTCCCGAAGAAAAGAATTATCTCTACTTCAAGGATGAAGGCAACTATAATACAGATAGTTCAACTATCTATGCTCATATCTATAATAACAGTACAGGTAGTAGTTATGCATCATGGCCTGGCACTAAAATGGAATTAATTGATTCCGAAAATAAGATTTATCGTGTTGAGTATGTCGATAATAACTTTACCAACGTAATTTTCAGTAAAAGCGGAAACAGTCAAATTGGCACTGGAAATGATACCATTACTCAATTCGGCACTAACAATATGCTTGTTTACAGGAGTAGTTCAGATTACACTTGGACAACATATCAGGAAGCCGGTACATACTCAGTAAATAAAGCTACAACATCAAATGGTTCATTTACAGTTTCTCCTTCAACGGCAAAGGAAAATGCTACTATTACAATCACAGCAACACCTTCTGATGGTTATGCAGTTGATACTGTAACTGTTACAGGTTCAAGTGGTACAGTTGATGTTACCGGTTCAGGTAATACTTACACATTCACAATGCCTGCTGAGGATGTAACTGTTACTGTTACATTTAAAGAACAGGCTGTTGGCGACTATGTTGTTTACCTTGACAATGAAGCAAGTTGGTCTAACCCTTATGCATATGCTTGGAATAGTGATACTGACAAGAATGATGCTTGGCCGGGCGTAGCTATGACTCATGTATCCGGTAATATCTATAAGTTAACATTTACAAAAGCATTTGCTAATATTATTTTCAGTAATAATAGCGCTAACAAAACAGAAGACCTGACACTGGAGAATGGCAAAATTTATAACAACAGCACTAATACATGGTCAGTTTATGACCCTGACAAGGGTATCACAGTATCTGCCGGTACTTGCACAGGTGGTTCTGTAAAGATTAATGGTGCTACTTCAGTTTCCGACCTTAAGCTTGGTGACCAGATTACTCTTACAGCTGTTGCTGATTCAAAGTACGCATTTACAGGTTGGAACGAAGTATCAGGACTTACAATTTCTGATACAACATCTGCACAGACTAGTGCAAGTATCACAAGTGTAGATGCTGATATTGAAGTTAAAGCTAACTTCTCAAGTAGTCAATCCGGCTACTACATTAAGGGTACATTTAATAGTTGGGATACAAGTAAACCGTTGTACACTACATCCGGTACTGTAAGTACAACAACAATTACCCTTGATGCCGGTACCTATACATTTAAGGTTTGGAAAGAATCCGGCAATGTATGGTACGGTAATAGCGGTACTATCGAGGATACAACAACCACAACATCAATTGATGGTTGGACAATGTCGAGTAGTGCTGGCAACTGTACTCTTGTGGCAACAGGCGGTACATATACATTCACATTCGATTCTTCGACAAACAAACTCATAATCACACAGGGTGCTGCCGGTAAGACTGTTAATGTAATTTCACAGGATCCTGACGGTGTTACCCTTAGCAGTGATTCACTTGCTTACATTTCTTCCTACACTAAGGTTGGTGAGGATACTCCTTCCGCTAATACTACTGCATCAGTAAAGGACATTAAGGAAGGCACAAGTGTTATCTTTACAGCTCCTGAGAACCAGTATTATACATTCAGTCATTGGCTTGTTAACGGTGTGGTAACAGATCCAACAGAATCTGACGGCGTATCACTTAAGATTGACGATGTAACATATGACTTTGATGTATATGCAGTTTATAACTACATTACATCAGATGTATCAATCGCAACAGGTATCGAACATGGTACTGTAGAAACAGATAAGACTACTGGTGTAAAAGCCGGCGAGTCTGTTACAATCACACTTACACCTGATAGCGGTTATTCAACAAATACTGTTAAGGTTACAGATGCAGATGATTCCAACATTCCTGTTAATAAATTATCTGCAAACAAATATACATTCGTTATGCCAAACAAGAATGTTACAGTTTCTGCAACATTTGTAGAGGTTGACAGTTACACAGTAACATTTGCATCAATCGATACTTCAATGGGTACTGTTTCTTCAGATAACTGCGTAAGTGGTAAAAAGTATGCTCAAGGCACTGAGTTGACTGTTAAAGCAACTCCAACTAGCGGATATATGTTTGACGGTTGGTACAGCGACGCACAGCTCAGCACTCAGGTATCCGAAACTGAAGAATATACCTTCACAGTATCAGGTGATACAACTCTTTATGCCAAGTTCGTAATTGCAAAGGGCGATAAAGATGATACCTTACATGCTATCTTTAAGTCCGGTAATAACAATCCAAGTGAATGGAGTTCAAGTGATAACTATGATGTTTATAAGGTAGTTTCAGGTTCAACCTATGCAGATGCCGGTTATTCACATATGTTTGATATTGACATAGCTGATATAGAGGCAAATAAGGAATTCTACTTTGCTTTGTCATCTTCTACATCATATAGCAATATGTATTGGAGTGACAACACAGACGGAACTGCTAAAGTAGGAAAAGACGACCCTAACAGCTTCCTTGACACTTGTGAAATTCAGCATTATGGTTATAACGGTAAAAATTATTACTTCCCTAAGATTAAGGTAAGTTCGCAGAATTTGCTTTCACTTACGGGTGTAACTGTTTATGTTAAGACAACCGGTACAGCTGCAGGTCAGTATCTTGTAGTTCCAAAGGGTAAAACAAAGCCTGACAACACAGTTACAATCTATGCTAAGAACGGTACTCTAAAGACAACATACGCATATGGTACAACAACAGTTACCGGTATTAGCGAAGATTGTGAAGATTTCACATCTTTAGGTACTCCTTACAGCACATATTATGCATTAAAGGACGACAGAATTGTTGCTCATACAGAGGTTAACGCAACTCAGGCAGGTTACGGATGGTATGTATATGCTTATGTAATCAACGGTGTTGAGTATCGTGCTACAAAGGTTGACGGTACAACCTCAACATATCAGATGGATACACCTTACATTGTTCAGGAAGGTCAGGATGTAGAAATCACACCGATTTACCTGAATACAAATATCGAAAAAGAAGACGGCTATGTAACACTTTATGTTGATGCTGTTGAACTTGGCGATCATTGGGGCAACACAATATCTGTTTACTCATATTATTATGAAAACGGCAGTGTTGATGGTTCCACAAAGCAGATGAACAGTTCTTACCCCGGTGAACCAATGATGCTCGAATCCACAGGTTTATATAAAGCATTCGTACCAAAGAATGCCTGGGGAGTTGTAAATGACGAGTTTGTACAACTTGATGGATACTCAGTTTCAGGTTTAACACTGAATAACTATATGGAAGGTGAAACTGTTCACCAAAAATTCCTTTCAGCAGATCAGAAAAAGAACTATCAGACATACGACTATGATGATTTCAAGATTATTGCTGAGGCAGGTTACGATACTGTTAAGTTCGATATAAAGTACAGAACAAATACTACTAACCAAAGTTCACTTCTTGATAATGCCAATGATCATCCTGTTAAGACCGGTTCAATCGATCCATCTACCTATTCTTACACCATTACTGATGAAGAAGGTAAAGAAGTAACTGTTTCCGAATGGGAAGACCTTAAGGACATCGACGGTCGTCTTGCAAGTATCGTAGGCTTTACAAGCGACTCTGTTCCATCCGGTGAACCATTTGATGACTCAGAGGAGAATAAGCTGTATATAGTTTCTACCGGTAACCAGAACACCTCAATGGGTGAGTGGTCAACAGTATGGTATGTATATGACCATAACGGTGACTATATTACACAGGGACTTCCATCTGACTTTATCCCTCGATACACTAAAGATGCTGAAGGAAATCTGGTAGTAGATTCTAGCAATCTAACTGATGCTTATAATGTTATTGTTGAAAAGGGTTATCAATACACATCAGCATATATTGCCTATGAATCAGAACAGAATGCAACTACTTCTTCAAATTCAGGAAACAGTGGTATTCGTCTTGACGGTCGTTGGTACTATGCTCGTTCTACTGCTGAACTTACTGTAAAAACACATGTTCTCTATGCAGATAAAGAAGATGCAACAAGCTGGACAGAGGATACTTATAATGCTGACTATACCGGTGTTACCACAGGTGCCCTTGCAACTGTTGATGATGTCAGAACTACTAAAGTAACCCGTAACACAAGCGTTACAATTTCTGCTTCTCCATCAGCACTTGGTTCTTCCGACACCACATATAAGTTTATTGGTTGGGCAACTGATGTTGTTGAGGATGCAGAGGGTAAATTCAATCCTACAAAGAGTACAACCCTTGTAGATTCAACAAGTACATTCTCAGTTGCTTCCGACACAGATGCTTATGCACTGTATGTTCCTGTTGGCGAAGGTGACCTTGTTATCACACACTCTGCTTATTCTAAAGTAAATGCCAACGCTAACGGTGGTACAGGTAGATACTTCGTACAGGCAGTTGTAACACATAGTGATTATACTACCGACACATACTATGCTCAGAACGGTGTTACAGTTCCTATAACAAGTGAAGATAAGACTGTTGATGTTACACTTTATACTGTATCTACTAACGGTTGTACTTATGTTGGTACATATGTTTATAACGGAACAATAACTGAGGGTTCAAAATATCAGGATATTACAGGTGAAGATAATGCATATGTTGGTAAGGTTAATCCGGCATCTGCACCTGCTACCGTAACTCATAGTATTCCGGTAAACCAAATCTTCGGTGGTTCACTGAAATTAACTTCAACGCTGGATTACTATTCAGACCTTAAGACAAACACTATCACAGTTAAGCTTAACTACTATGATAGAAAGGTTGCCGGTGGTAC
>JBJEPA010000066.1:0-2251 GCA_051880995.1 Ruminococcus sp. | reverse complement strand
TAATCACCTTATTCTTTGGGGCAATGTATAAATACACCTGCTCGCTATTTGCTTCAAAATAAAATACACCATCTCCACAATATTTTACTTCAACTTCTGAATCGACTTCATTTTCGATTATCTCAATCTGCTTACCGTTAGGATTATATATCCTATATTCATAGTGAGCTGAATCAAAATCAGAATAATGATTTTCTACAACTGTATAGCCATACCCGTATGCTTTAGGGTTATCATATTTTGAAACTATATTTCCTGCTTTATCTATAACATAAATTTGTGTACCTTCAACTGATTTCAAATAGGCGTATCCATTTTCAAAATAAGGAGGAACAAATGCATCAATCTGTTCTAAATCATTACAGCTGTATTTATAAAGCATTTTACCATCCTCGTCAATACACCCCCAGTATGCATCACTTTCACCATATTGTACCCAAGCTAATCCTTCATGGTAACTGCCTATTTGAGAGTATGTTTGCGTTTCATAATTATTAGCCTCAGTTGTTGTAACATCAGTTTCTGTTGTTATAATACTACTTCCATTACTTATTGTACTGGTTTGCAATGAATTTTCGACTTTTGAATTACAGCCAATCAAAATAAGCATAACAATTGCAATTATTGTCATTGTAATAGTGATTTTTTTCATTGTTTATTCCCCCTTGATTTTTAATAAATAATTGTAATATTTAAACACTTGATATGAGTTTTCATATAATTAGAAACAAAGGCTGTATCAAAAGACACAACCTTTGTTCTTATTGTAGCAAGTAATAATTTGCATAGTATTTACAGCAAGGTGTCACTAAAGGACTATTTGTTTTAATCTTTCCTTGTATATTCATCCTCACATAGAATTAAAGTATCACCATCAAGATAATACAAATCATTATCATTTAGAGCCTCTTCCTTAGTAGTTGCTTTCTCTATATGCTCATCTTTTCCGTAATCACCTGTAATAAGCAAACTTTCATCAGCTAAAATTCTATATTTTGTTAAGCCGTGCAAGTTTGAAAATGGCAAATTATATGCACTTCCATCTTCGTTAAAATACTTCACATTGCTTTCGTCTTCAATTTCTACCCAAGCACCGACAAATTCATTATTTTCTCCAGGTTCATCACTGCAACCGGTAAGTGTAACTAAAAAAGAGAATGCAACTAAAAATACAATAACTGTCAACACTATATTATGTAATTTTATTCTTATCTTTTTCATATTTCTATGCCCCACTTAAGTTATGAATAACAAATTATTTTAACATTTTGCAACAAACTAAAAGAAATCAGTCAAGTTCTGAATCGGTGCAGTTTTCTTTTGTTCTTTCAATTAATTCTCCTAAACTGGACACGCATAGGCCAATGGAATAAAAAATGCCCATACCTACAAGAGCTATACCTATACCGCCCAAAATCAAGACATATGCCGGAATTTGTGTGAAAATTGTATTTTCATAAATTGAGTGTTCTTGGAACATACCTGCAAATAATAAAAATAAACCTGCAAACACGGATAATTCTGAACCGATTGTTCCTATTACATCTCCACATAATTTTAAATTTTTACTTAAGTGCCTATACATAAAATCACCCCTTATCGATACAAATACAACATATGTTGTATTTTGAGTTAATTATACATCATTCGTTGTATTATGTCAATAAGATATTGAAAAATTTATAACTGGGAGGACTGTCAATGCCATATTACAGACGGCTGCGTGATTTACGAGAGGATCATGATTTAACGCAAAATCAGCTTGTAGAGAAATTAGGAATGCACAAAACCACTTATACAAACTACGAACAAGGCAAAAGGGATTTACCGTTAGATTTTGCAATTAAACTTGCGAAATTTTATAACATTTCACTTGACTATATTGCAGGACTTACAAATGAATCCAGAAAACTATATTAAGGGTTATACGAATATGTATAGCTTTATTTTTTTGCATAAAACACCCCACAGCTGATTTTTCAACTGTGGGGTTGGTTTATTCTGTGTATAAAATTCTTAATCTTCTGTTTATGTAGATTATTAATAGAGCCAGGGTGGGGATATTTGTGGCTAACAACAATTTGCCAAACATTTTAAGCCAAGAGTCGGCGGAGGAATTTGTTTCTTCCACAACCTTATATGAACTGTCCAGTGAGTTTATAAAATCCTCTTTTGAATTTTCGTCCTTGAATATATGCTTGCTTTCCACACCGTTCTGTTCAACTACTACGGAATAGTTATTGCCGATGTA
>JBJEPA010000065.1:0-2262 GCA_051880995.1 Ruminococcus sp. | reverse complement strand
AGCACAAACCTAATGCAGCGGCCCAAAAGGCAGTAAAGTATATCTTAAAAGAGGGCCATTCAGCAATTCAGCACAGAATTCTCTACTTCTACAACCCAAGGCTGTGTGTAAGTAATTGGCACGAATCCAAGGATTATCTCCTCACATATAAAGATGTAAGATTTTTCGATAAATAAAATATACAAAATCAAGTGTTTTTCTCAATAAAACACTTGATTTTTTTCCTTTTATATGGTAAAATGCAGATTGCATTACGCACGTAGGTGCTAATTGCCATGGTGAGTAAATCTACTTCGGCGATTAAATCAATAACACCTGCGGAGGATTTAACCTTAAGGAGGAATAAGAAATGGCAGTAGTTTCAATGAAACAGCTATTAGAGGCTGGTGTTCACTTTGGTCACCAGACAAGAAGATGGAACCCTAAGATGGCAGAGTACATCTTCACAGAAAGAAACGGTATCTACATTATTGATTTGCAGAAGACCGTAAAGAAGCTTGACGAGGCTTACAACTTTGTTAAGGAACTTTCAACAGAGGGCAAGAGCGTTCTCTTTGTTGGTACAAAGAAGCAGGCTCAGGAGTCAGTTAAGGAAGAGGCTTTAAGAGCAGGCGCTTTCTATGTAAACGCAAGATGGCTCGGCGGTATGATGACTAACTTCACAACAATCAGAAGAAGAGTTGCAAGACTTAAACAGCTTCGTGCAATGGAAGAAGACGGTACATTCGAGCTTCTCCCAAAGAAGGAAGTTATCAAGCTGAACCTTGAGATTGAAAAGCTTGAAAAGTTCCTTGGCGGTATTAAAGAGATGGAAGAACTCCCGGGATGTCTTTTCATCATTGACCCAAGAAAAGAAAGAATTGCAGTAGCAGAAGCTAAGAAGCTTAATATTCCTATCGTTGCTATTGTAGATACAAACTGTGACCCGGACGAGATTGACTATGTTATCCCAGGTAACGACGATGCTATTCGTGCAGTAAAGCTTATTGCTGGTGCAATGGCTGACGCTATTATCGAAGGCAGAGAGGGTCAGATGGGCGCTGCTGAAGTAAGCGAAGAAGAACCGGCAGAAGAAACTGAGGAATAATTGAATATAACTTTTGAGAGGATGATATAAATGGCATCATTTACAGCTAAAGATGTTAAGGCTTTAAGAGAACAGACCGGTTGCGGTATGATGGACTGCAAAAAGGCACTTGTAGAAGCAGACGGCGATATGGACAAGGCTGTTGACTTTTTAAGAGAGCAGGGTCTTGCAAAGCAGGCTAAAAAGGCAAGCAGAATTGCTGCTGAGGGTATGGCTTTCGCTATGACCTCCGACGACCTTAAGAAGGGCGTTGTAATCGAAGTTAATGCAGAAACAGACTTCGTTGCTAAGAACGCAGACTTCCAGGCATTTGTTAAGACTTGTGCACAGACAGTTATGGACAATGCTCCGGCTGATGTAGAGGCTCTTCTTGCTTGCAAGGCAAGCGGAAGTGACAAGACTGTTGCAGAGCTTCTTCAGGAAAAGGTTCTCGTTATCGGTGAAAATATTCAGCTCCGTCGTTTTAAGATGATGGAGGGTGCTTGTGTGGCTTATGTTCACGCCGGCGGTGTTATCGGTGTTCTCGTTAACTTTGACACAGACCTTGCTGACAAGCCTGAGTTTGTAACATACGGTAAGGACATCGCAATGCAGATTGCAGCTCTCAACACACCTTACCTTAAGGCAGAGGATGTTCCTGCTGATGTACTTGAGCATGAAAAAGAAATTATGAAGGCTGAGGTTATCAATTCCGGTAAGCCTGAGGCAATCGCAGACAAGATTGTTATGGGTAAAATCGGTAAGTATTACAAGGAGAATTGCCTCCTTGACCAGGCTTTTGTTAAGGAAAACAAGATTTCTGTTCAGCAGTACACAAACAACACTGCTAAGGAGCTTGGCGGTTCTATCGCAATCAAGGAATTTGTTCGTTTTGAAAAGGGCGAAGGTCTTGAAAAGCGTCAGGACGACTTTGCTGCTGAAGTAGCTAGTATGGTGTAAAATAATTTAACCTTTAAGGTTTAATGGAGCTATCTCTAAGGAGATAGCTCTTTTTTGCATAAAATTTTTTTATTTTCTTTTCTATTCCTTTACAAAATACCATATATAGTGTATTATTAGTGTGTATAAAGATATATATTATGGATAGGAGTGTATAAAAATGGATAAGAAATATAAAAGAGTTTTGCTTAAACTTTCCGGCGAATCCCTTGCCGGTGACGAAAAGAAAGGTATCA
>JBJEPA010000064.1:0-2264 GCA_051880995.1 Ruminococcus sp. | reverse complement strand
AGTAATCCTGATTGCTATTTCAATATGTATCTGCTTCATAAATCAATCTGCGAAAAAGAAATGCATACCTCGAGTATCTGAGTTCCGACCGCATTGAGCCGTTATGGGTTTCGTTCCCGGATGTTAAAAATGATTGGGAAGTTCTGACGGCAGTTTCGTTCGGTAATTTCAATGAGTGCCCTACTACCGTTGTTATTGTTGAAAATTCAAAATACTGGCATTAAAAATATGGAGCAGAAATCACAGAAATAAGCCACGATTCAATTAAGTATTCTATCCCTGATTCGTTAGATTCATAAAAAGTTAATGAACTTAAAGATAAGATACTGCAATATGCACCCAGCAAGTTCAAAATGCACCCGTAATACAATTTGGGTGCATTTGTATTAAAATAAGAGATTTGTTCCAGTCGAGTGCCTCGACACGCAGAACGCGTTCGGGGCATTCTTCTTTTTTAAGTTAATTTCTCGCGTCAAAGGTGACATCTTTTTTATAACTTATTGACAAATCAGAACCGCAATTTTGATACAATGTATCAAGACTGCGGTTCTTTTCTTTTTGCACCGATTAATCAGTAAATATGAAAAGGAAACATATTGCGCTTCAATCAAATATATGTTATACTTTTATTTAATACGAACGATTTGAATTAATAAGGAGATTAGATGGCTAATTATACAGAAGAGCAATGGTACGCTAAGAAGGTTCAGCTTATGGAAACATGCTTTAACGGCTTTGCCGATTTAGGTCTTCACGGCACCGGTATTCGTACCTTGGCTAAGCATTGCGGATATAACACATCTATGATTTATACATATTTCAAGGATTTAGATGATCTGATCATTCAATCCACCGAATACTGTATGAGCAAGGTAGAAGATGAATTTATGGCGAAAGCTCCCACAGATGTTGAGGGTCTATGGCGGTTTATAGACGAAATACCCTACTGGACGGCGAAAAAACATGGAAAGAAATACCGACTTATGTATCAGGTCTATACCCACCCAAAATACAGAGAATACGGTCAGAAATTCTTTGCCGGTGTTGATAAGCGTTATACAAAATACGCAAAAAGCTTAGAGGATAAGCTGGGTATTCCCTATGAAAAATTGACACCGCTGATTTTCATTCTGATAAGAGCCTGCGTGCATTACGCACTGTTTGAGGATGAGTTTTATCTTAAGGCACAGATAGATGTAATAAAGGAAAGCCTTGAACTATTTATTATGAAATATAACCCGAAAGCAAGGTCGGGCACTATTACAGAATAAGTTAAGGAAGGACTGATTAAATAAGATTATTGCATTGATAACATAATTGATTGTATTACTTAGGAAGAAATGCCGATATTGATGAAGAAATAATAAAATATTAACCAATGGTATTTATACCAGACCTAAAAAGGAGGAAATGATATGAATAAAGTGAAGAAGACTATTTTGATCATTTTGTTGGGGATTTTGGCGGTTGTTGTGGTAGCCGTTGTTGCGTTTGTGGTGCTGTATTTCACCAGGTTCCAAACCATCGGTAGCATTGAACAGCTTACAGATTACAAGGATGGCTACAATCTCTATCGCATGGATGTGGAATATGATTACAGCATTGACGATATTATCGACTACGGCATTAAGGACGATCAGACCATGATTGACGCAATTGTGAAAGAGGCATTGCCAATGCTCCCTGTGAGTATCAAAGCACCCGAATTCGGCTGTACAGCGTTTACCCTGACCGATAATGACGGTGACGTGCATATGGGTCGTAATTACGATTTTAGTCTGGACACATCTTCTATGTTGGTTTACTGTGAGCCGGAGGACGGATATAAGTCTATGGCATTTGCCGCCCTTGACAATGTTTCGGCAAATGTGCCTGATGAGAATATCAAAAGTAAAATGGCAAGCCTGACTGCACCTTTTGTTTGTCTTGACGGTATGAACGAAAAGGGTGTGTCCATCGCTGTGCTTACTCTTGACAGCGAGCCTGTACACCAGAACACCGGCAAGCCGGTAATTTCCACCTCCCTTGCCATACGCCTTGTGCTTGACAAGGCTGCCACCACAGAGGAAGCGGTGGAGCTTTTGAAAAACTATGATATGATTTCTACCTGTGGTCGAGATTATCACTTTTACATTAACGATGCGTCAGGAGATTGCAGAGTAATAGAGTATGATGTTGACGGTGAACCAAGAGAGCTTATCGATACTAAGTCAGAGGCGGTTACTAATTTCTTTATTCGTCATAAGGATGAGGTGCTACCCAAT
>JBJEPA010000063.1:0-2292 GCA_051880995.1 Ruminococcus sp. | reverse complement strand
CAATTAAAGAATGAGCAATTAGACCAAAGTATTAAATGCGGTGATTTATGGCACGATACCGATAGATTATTTATTACTTGGTGTGGAGAGCCTATGCACCCGAATACTCCATATACTTGGTTAGAACGCTTTTGTGACGAGAATAAACTACCCTTCAAAGGTTTACATTCATTCCGTCATACATTCGCTACACAGGCAATTACAAGCGGCACAGATGTAGCAACGGTATCAAGTATATTAGGGCATAGCCAGACAAGCACCACATTAAACCTTTACACACACGCAGTACAGGCGGCAAATGTTAAGGCTATAAATGTTATGGCTGATTTAATCAGTGAAAAGACGGTATAATCAAAATAATACCCAATAAGACCCACGAATAAGACCCACAGGCACGTTTTTAAAAAAGAAAATCCCGAAAGTCCAGTATTTATCGGACTTCCGAGATTCAAAGGTTTGGTGCGAGTGACGGGACTTGAACCCGTACGTCAAAGACACACGCCCCTCAAACGTGCCTGTCTGCCTATTCCAGCACACTCGCTTATTTATTTTGCTGTTTCGTTTTTAGCAAGACTGATTATATCATTACTTTTTACGATTGTCAATATAAAATTTAACTTTTTTTGAAAAATCTTTTCAGATATTATTATTTCTTAAGTTATCGACTCTTCGTTAACTGCATAATCAGTCTGCACAAGACCATTTTTCAAAATTCCAATTACATAAGTGATTTTGTCAATAATCTAAGAATCTTAATATTATGTATTATTATGTATAATAATCGTATAATTAATGTTAAATTTAAAAGCTTTACTGTATAAACATTGATTTTGGGGGATTATTATGGTATATTTATGTCGTTGATATGTTAAAAATATCAAATGCAAAAGTTCTATTTAGGAGATGACGACACATGAAAATACTGGTACTTAACGGAAGTCCTAAGGCTAAAAGCGACACTATGCACCTTACCAACGCATTTGTGGAGGGACTGATGAGAAGCGGAGAACATCAAGTTGAAGTTGTTGATGTTATCAAAAAGGATATTAAGCCTTGTTTAGGGTGCTTTGCTTGTTGGCAGATGCAAAAGGGAGAATGTATTCAGCAGGACGACCAAAACAGTATTTTAAAGCAGATTGTAGGCTCCGACATTGTTATTTGGAGTTTTCCTCTTTACTGCTACGGTATTCCATCTCATTTAAAGGCTGTTATAGACAGGACAATCCCCCTTGCTAAGATGACTATGAAAGAAGAAAACGGTGTTGTAAGACACGACACACTTATTGATTTTTCAAATAAACACTATGTAGTTATCAGCGGTTGCGGTTTTCCAAACTGGGACGGAAACTTTGACGGACTTAAGATACAATGTGAGAATATGTTCTGCAACCCAACTACTATTTGTGTTCCGGAAACTCCAATGCTGAACGAACCCACTGCCGAACCACTTACTAAGCCACTTCTTGAAAAGTTCATCAACGCAGGAGAAGAGTTTGGCAAAAATCTTTCATTATCTGATGAAACAATAACAGCACTTGAAACACCAATGTTGCCAAATGATGTTTACATACAGATTGTAAATCAGAACGCAGATAATATGTAAACCGGAATTATTCTGTCTTATTACTGATAAATAATTATTCTATTTTAGAATTATAAATTGCTTAAGTTAATAATTTTACGCAACAAAAAACATCGGAAATTATCCGATGTTTTTTTGATTTATACAGTTTTATTTATTTAATTTCCAAAATCTTATTCCCTGCAGTGATTGCACCTGCTTTGCAATGATTAAATTCAGAATAGTCAGGTGTGTTGCAGATAACCATTGGTGTTGTTACCTTGTAGCCTGCTTTTTTGATTTCGTCAATATCA
Source organism: Ruminococcus sp. (assembly GCA_051880995.1). GTDB lineage: Bacteria > Bacillota > Clostridia > Oscillospirales > Acutalibacteraceae > Ruminococcoides. The sequence continues at coordinate 417 of JBJEPA010000063.1, read as the reverse complement.
AAGGTGATGAGCAAGTCGCCCTTTTTCACCTGCTGACCTGAATTAACATGGCTTTCAAAGAACTGTCCGTTCAGCTTGACTGTGTCAATACCGATGTGGAGTATCATATTACAGCCTTTTTCAGAAATAAGGCTTACTGCATGCTTTGTATCAAAGACAGTATCAACCTTACCGTCACAAGGTGCATACAGTTCTCCAACAGTAGGCTCAACTGCTATTCCGTCACCGATTACCTTGTTTGAGAATACAGCGTCCTCTACATTTTCAAGGGGCACTACCTCTCCTGTAAGGTGGGAATATAAAACCTCTGCCTTTGAATTATCGTTATCAGTTGAAGTGTTTTTATTTTCCTCTGCTTTTTCTTGTTTAACTTCTGCTTTACTTTCTTCAAAAATCTCGTCAAGGTTGTTTGATGCA
>JBJEPA010000062.1:0-34512 GCA_051880995.1 Ruminococcus sp. | reverse complement strand
AAAACTTTAGGTATATAATAAATCTGTTTTTATATCTTATATATTATATATGAAAAGGGAGATTTCTTTCGAAACACCTTTTCTGCAAATGGAGAAAGAAAAAATGGGGGAATAAAAATGGATTTGATTAACTGGGAGAACCTGGCGGAATTCAGGTACCTGCTGGTACTTGCAGCCATACTTATCACAACCAAGCTTTTGGGGCTGTTTTCAAGAAGAGTTCAGCTTCCTCAGGTTGTGGGTGCTCTTGTGGCAGGTGTACTGCTGGGACCTGTTGTCAACGCAATTATGGGAGTAGGAACAACAGACGGTTTCTTCTCTTCTGCGGCTGGCTCTGACCAGCTTTTCGGAATGTTATCCGAATTGGGCGTAATTGTTCTGATGTTCAGTGCAGGACTTGAAACCGACATACACGAAATGAAAAAATGCGGTAAGGCTTCCTTTATTGTTGCTCTTATCGGGGTTATTGCACCACTTATTCTTGGGGGATTTGTTAGCTACTTCTTTATCACTGACTCCGACTCCCAGATGCAGATTTTAAAATCTGTATTTGTAGGCGTTGTGCTGACAGCCACCTCTGTTTCTATCACCGTTGAAACACTTAAGGAACTGGGAAAAATGAACACACCGGCAAGCAACGCAATTTTGGGTGCTGCTATTATTGATGACATTTTAGGCATTATCGCCCTTACCATTATCACCAGCTTTGCAGACAAGTCGGTAAACATTATAGTTGTACTCCTTAAAATACTTCTTTTCTTTGTATTTGCAGTTGTCCTTGGAATTGGTATGTATATGCTGTTTAAGTGGATGAACAAGCATACAAAAAGGGATAGTCGCCGACATGTTATCATTGCTTTTGCTTACTGCCTGGTGTCTGCATTTGTGGCAGAAGTTTTCTTTGGTGTTGCCGACATCACAGGAGCTTACATTGCGGGGCTTGTACTTTCAATGACAAACAGAAAGAGATATCTGGAAAACAGATTTTCCACCCTTTCATATATGCTGTTGTCACCTATTTTCTTTGCCTGCATAGGTCTTACAATTGAAGTACCATCCCTTACTACATCACTATTGATATTCGCCGTTTTGCTCACAATTGTGGCTGTGGCTACTAAATTCCTTGGTTGTGCTCTGGGCGGTAAAATATGCGGATATTCCTCAAGGGAATGTTTCCAGATTGGTGCCGGTATGATTTCAAGAGGCGAGGTTGCGCTGATTGTTGCCAAAAAGGGTGAAAGCTGTGGACTGATGGACCCTAACCTGTTCGGTCCGCTGGTTATTGTTGTTGTTATCACCACAATCATTGCACCAATTATTCTTAAGATTTTGTTTAAGGAAAAGAAGAGCGGTAACACAAACCCGGCATCACAGATTAAAAAAGGCACTGCCGTATAATTTAAAAATATTGACGAATAATAAAAGCCTTCCCACCGGAAGGCTTTTGAGTTATTGAAAGAGGCTTTTTTATGATGTATAATCTTCACACTCACACATACAGGTGCAACCACGCAAGCGGAGCTGACCGAGCCTATGTGGAATATGCAATTAAAGCAGGCATTAAGGTTCTGGGAATATCTGACCATTGTCCCCAGTTTTTTCCCGACTCCGACTATTACAGCAATTTCAGAATGAAACCGGAGCTTGCAAGGGACTATGTTGATAGCTTTCGCAGTCTTGCAAAAGAATATAAAAAGGACATAAAAATCCTTATTGGATTTGAAACAGAGTATTACCCTGCCACCTATGATAAAATAATTGAATTTTTCAGGGAATTGGAGATTGATTACCTGATAATGGGTCAACACGCAATAGGCAACGAATACAGAGAAAATCAGTATTACAAGGGTAAACGAGGCGGAGAGGCCTACCTTAAAAAATATGTTGACCAGGTAATTGAGGGACTTCAGAAGGGAACCTTTACCTACCTTGCCCACCCCGACCTTGTAAATTTTCAGGGCGAAAGTGACTTTTACCAGAGAGAGATGACCCGACTGTGCCAAAAGACAAAGGAAATGGACATTCCGCTGGAATACAATATGCTGGGCAGATTTTACGAAAGGAATTACCCCAACGAAACCTTTTGGAAGATAGCCAAAGAGGTTGGAAATTCAGTAATTATCGGCTTTGATGCCCACACTCCAAGTTTTCTCAACAATCTGGAACTGTACGAACTTTGCAGAGAAAATCTATACAAGCTGGGTATAACACCCATGGAATTTGAGGACATAACAATCCGCAAAGTATAAAACATTTCACTTAGAAAAAAGCTGCCGCAAAATCATTCTGCGACAGCTTTTGTTATTCATTATATAAAATTTATCACTCAATATTAAAGTCCAGTACGATTTTATCCTTTTCGGGTACAAACTGGGTCAGCTTAACCCCTGCGGAGATTAACATTCTTTCTGACGCTTTGGTGCTGTCGGTATCCTTGTATTTGTTGGAAAGATACACTATTTCCTCAATCCCCGACTGGATAATAGCCTTGGCACACTCGTTGCATGGGAAAAGTGAAACATAAATCCTTGCACCGCTAAGGCTTTTTCCTCCTGCATTGAGAATTGCGTTAAGCTCGGAATGTACTACAAATGGGTACTTTGTGTCGTTAGAGTTGCCCTCCCTCTCCCAAGGAAATTCATCGTCGGAGCATCCAAAGGGAAAACCGTTGTACCCTGTGGAAATAATCACATTTTCGGGGTAAGGACTGTTTTTTCCGCTGACAATACAAGCCCCAACTTGAGTATTTGGGTCCTTACTTCTTTGTGCAGCAAGGAGAGCAATACTCATAAAGTATTCGTCCCAGCTTATATAGTCCTGTCTTTTCATAACAATCACCCTCTTTTCTTTTGATTTTATTTTACAATGGTACATAAAATTAGTCAATGTTTTTGTAAATTTATAGTTTATAATAAAAAAGATTTCTTTAATCCAAATAAAGATTTGCCTAAAAATTGAAAATTTCAATGATATGTATTATAATGACTTTATATTATGTAAAAGGAGATGTCCTTATGCCCTTTATTGACGCAAAATTTTCTGTAAAAATTCCTGATGACAAGGAAAAATCATTGGCGGAGAAAATCACAAATGCCATTACGCTGATTCCCGGCAAAACACCTTCTTCCCTTATGGTGAATTTGCAGGATGAGTGTAAGCTATACTTTAGAGGTACAAATGAAAATCCCTGTGCTATTTTTGAAGTTAAAATTTTTGGTTCTTCCACAAAAGAATCCTACACTAACCTCACAGCAAGACTTTGCGAAATTGCAAAGGAGGAGCTTGGCGTTGAGGGAAAGAATGTGTATGTAAAATTTGACGAAGTCGCCCTTTGGGGTATGGACTCCTTTATGTTTTAAGAGGTTTTTATGAAAAGTTTTAGAAAAGAACTCTGGTTCAACTTTCCGTCCCGCAGGGGACTTGTGAACATAACAAGAGATGTACAGTCAGCCATTGACGAAAGCGGAGTAAAAGAGGGGCTTGTGCTTATTAATGCAATGAATATAACCGCATCTGTCTTTATCAATGACGACGAGCCGGGGCTTCACAGCGACTACGAAAAATGGCTTGAAAAGCTTGCCCCGGAAAAGCCATACAGCCAGTACGCTCACAACGGTTTTGAAGACAACGCAGACGCTCACCTGAAACGCACCATTATGGGCAGAGAGGTTGTTTGCGCCATAACTGGGGGCAAGCTGGACTTTGGCACATGGGAGCAGATTTTTTATTACGAAATGGACGGCATGAGAAGAAAGCATGCCCTAATCAAAATTATAGGAGAATGAGATGAAAATTGTTGTATTAGCAGGCGGACTTTGCAGTGAAAGAAATGTATCCATAGTTTCCGGCACAAAGGTTTATAACGCACTAAAGGGAAAAGGTCACAGCGTTGTACTCCTTGATGTGTTTATGGGTTACGAGGAAGAAAACTGCGACATTGACCGACTTTTTGCAGAAAATTATTCTTTTGCAAAGGATGTAAAGGTTGACGAACTTGTTCCCGATTTGGAACAGGTTAAGGCCTCTCGAAAGGACAAAAGCGACTGTTTTTTGGGAGCAAATGTAGTTGACATTTGCAGAAATGCCGACATAACATTCCTTGCCCTTCATGGCGGGGTAGGAGAAAATGGACAAATTCAAGCAACCTTTGATATTTTGGGAATAAAATATACAGGTGCAAACTACCTTGGCTCTGCTGTTGCAATGAACAAAGGTCTTACTAAGAGCGTATTAAGGCAGAACAAAATAGGCACTCCTGCCGGTGAGATTTTCACTCCTAATGACGTAAAGACTGGTGAAATTAAGCGTTGGTGCTGTTTCCCTTGTGTTGTAAAACCTTGCAGTGGTGGTTCTTCCGTTGGTGTTTCCATTGTTGAAGATAAAGCCGACTTTGAAAAGGCTGTTAACGAGGCTTTCCTTTGGGAAAAGGAAATCCTTGTTGAGCAGTATGTAAAGGGTAGAGAGCTTTCTGTTGGAGTTATTGACAACAAGGCTTTGCCTATTATTGAGATTATCCCGGAAAGTGGATTTTATGACTATGTGAACAAGTATCAGGCAGGAAGAACAAGGGATGTATGTCCGGCTGAGCTTGAAGAATACACCACAAGGCTTATCCAAAGTGAGGCTGAAAGGGCATTTAAGGCACTTGGTCTTGAGGGTTACGCAAGACTTGACTTTCTCCTTGACGACGACGGAAATCCATACTGCCTTGAGGCAAACACATTGCCGGGTATGACCCCTACAAGCCTTTTACCTCAGGAGGCACAGGTTATTGGCATTGACTTTGGAAGTCTGTGCGAAAAAATTATTGAAGTATCACTAAAGAAGTATGAGTAATATGAAAGCTATAACTATTAAAGAAATTTTAGAAAGCTGTGGCGGTGAATTTTTCGGAGAGGAAACGTTCCTTGACACCCAAGTAACCTCCATAGTAACCGACTCACGAAAGGCTGAAAAAGGCTCAATGTTTGTTGCCATTAAGGGTGAAAGGTCTGACGGACACAAGTTTGTTTTCGGCACATACGAAAATGGTGCTGTATGCGCCCTTGTTGAGGATGTTGTGGACTGCCCTATCCCTCAAATCAAGGTTGAAAGCACCTTAAATGCAGTTAAGGACATTGCAAGGTACTATCGCAGTCTTTTCAAAATTCCATTTATCGGAGTTACAGGAAGTGTGGGAAAAACCTCCACCAAGGAGATGCTCTTTGCTGTACTAAAGGAAAAGTTCAAGGTGCATAAGACACAGGGCAACTTTAACAACGAGCTGGGTGTCCCTCTCACTTTGTTTGCAATGGAGGAGGACACAGAGGTTGCCATAATTGAAATGGGCATTTCCGACTTTGGAGAAATGACAAGGCTTTCAAATATTGTAAAGCCGAAATTTTGTGTAATTACTAACATAGGTTGCTGTCACCTTGAATTTTTAGGTGACAGAGACGGTGTTTTAAAGGCAAAAACCGAGATGTTCACTCATATGCAAGGTGACGGAAAAATTTTTCTGTGCGGTGACGACGACAAGCTGTCCACTGTAAAGGAGTACAAAGGAATAAAGCCTGTTTTCTACGGACTTGACAGCAAAAATGACTACTATGCTGAAATCATAGAAAACAACAGTGAAGAGGGAATCAAGTGTGTTCTCCATTATGAGGGTAAGGAAGTTCCCGTAACTGTTCCTGCTATCGGAAATCATATGGTGGCAAACGCAATGGCTTCCGTTGCAATTGGCAGAACCCTTGGAATGACTGACGAGGAAATTGTAAGGGGAATTGAAAGCTACAAGACAATCAGCGGTAGAAACAATGTGATAAACACAGGTAACTACACCGTTATTGACGACTGCTACAACGCAAACCCAACCTCCACAAAGGCATCTATCGACACAATTATGAACTTTAAAAATCCACGCAAGGTGTGTATCCTTGGGGATATGAAGGAGCTTGGAAAGGATGAAATTGCCCTGCACAAAGAGGTTGGCAGTCATGCCGAAAAGTGTGGTGTAGATGTTCTGTTGACAGTGGGTGACCTTGCAAAGAAAATGCAGTCACAGCTAAAGGAAACTAAGGGTTATCACTTTGAAAGCAACGAGGAGCTTATCTCCAATCTGCCAAAAATTCTTGAAAAGGGTGATGCTGTGCTTATAAAGGCAAGTCACTCAATGCACTTTGAAGAGATTGTAAAGTCGATAACACAGTAACAAAAATCAATAAATTAACAAAAGCCGAAGTTATCGCAAATGCGACAGCCTCGGCTTTTCTTACGTCTTATTCTAACTATACAAATTAAAGAATGTCAATGTACTCTCCGTTGAGAGCCTTGTTCATACTTCTTACTGCACAGAACTTACCGCACATTGAGCAGGTGTCCTCGTGTTCAGGTGCTCGGCTGTCACGGATTGACTTTGCAGTTTCGGGGTCAATGGAGCATTCCCACTGCTTTTCCCAGTCAAAGGTTCTTCTGGCATCTGCCATTTCGTCGTCAATATCCCTTGCGTGAGGAATCTTTTTGGCTATATCCGCTGCGTGGGCGGCAATTCTTGATGCAATTATACCCTGCTTTACATCTTCTACATTAGGAAGTGCAAGATGCTCCGCAGGAGTTACATAACACAGGAAAGCAGCCCCCGACATCGCCGCAATTGCACCACCGATTGCAGAGGTTATGTGGTCATATCCCGGGGCAATATCTGTAACAATAGGTCCCAGCACATAGAAAGGTGCACCCATGCAAATGGTCTGCTGTATTTTCATATTGGCTTCAATCTGGTCCATTGGCATATGGCCCGGACCCTCAACCATAACCTGGACATCCTTTGCCCATGCTCTTTTTGTAAGTTCACCAAGGCGAACAAGTTCTTCAATCTGGCACACATCACTTCCGTCAGCAAGACAACCGGGACGACAGGCATCCCCCAAGGAGATAGTTACATCATACTCACGGCAGATGTCAAGAATTTCGTCAAAATATTCATAGAACGGGTTTTCTTCACCTGTCATACTCATCCAGGCAAAAACAAGGGAACCTCCTCGGGAAACAATGTTCATCTTTCTCTTGTGCTTTTTTATTTGCTCAATGGTTTTTCTGGTAATCCCACAGTGTAAGGTTACAAAATCCACACCATCCTCTGCGTGAAGTCGAACAACATCAATAAAGTCCTTTGCAGTAAGGGTTGCCAAATCCCTTTGATAGTGAATAACGCTGTCATATACAGGCACTGTACCTATCATTGCAGGACATTCGGAAGTTAGCTTTTGGCGGAAAGGCTGGGTATTGCCGTGGGAGGACAAGTCCATAATGGCCTCTGCTCCCATATCCACAGCCGCCATTACCTTTTTCATTTCCACATCATAATCCTTGCAGTCACGGGAAACACCAAGATTTACATTGATTTTTGTCCTTAGCATAGAGCCTACGCCGTTTGGGTCAATGCAGGTGTGCTTTTTGTTGGCACAGATTGCAACCTGTCCTTTGGCTACAAGCTCCCTGATTTCCTCCTCTGTACGATATTCTTTTTTGGCTACTGCCTTCATTTCCGGTGTGATGATGCCCTGTCTTGCGGCATCCATTTGTGTTGTGTAGTTTCTCATTTTTAAATTCCTTTCAAACAGATATTGATAGAAACACTGAATAAATCACTTTACACCTCTTGTTTGCATATTTTCCGCCGGTATGCCCAAAAAATCCTCGCAATACGTCAGTATTCCTGTGGTTTTTTGAACATACCGACAAAAAATCTGACGGCACAATATGTGCAAATGATTTAATCAGCGTTTCCATATATTTACTTTGCGAAGTGTGAGTTTATGTCAAAAGCGTGGTTCATAGGACCACTTCCCTTTCCAAGGTCAAGCATTGCGCCAAGTGCGCCACAGATATATTCCTTTGCCCTTGCAACAGAGTCATAAAGGCTGAAGCCTTTTGCAAGGTTAGATGCTATGGCGCTGGAAAGAGTACAGCCTGTACCGTGGGTGTTGGGGTTGTTTATTCGCTCACCCTCAAACCATTGTTCTTTGCCATTGTCATACAACAAATCGGTGGCATCATTTATGCTGTGTCCTCCTTTCAGCAGGACTGAACAACCGTATTTTTCGCCTATCAGCTTTGCTGACTTCTGCATATCTTCCCGAGTTTTAATGGTTATTCCCGAAAGAATTTCAGCCTCGGGAATATTTGGTGTGATAAGAGATGCAACAGGCAACAGCTCCTTTTCCAGAGTAGCTACTGCATCCGTCTTAATGAGTGCTGAACCGCTTGTTGCCACCATAACAGGGTCAACCACAATATTTTTTGCCTTGTAGTGATTTAACCTGTCGGCAATTACCTTGATTAATTCTGCCGAGGATACCATACCAATCTTCACCGAATCGGGATAGATGTCCTCAAACACAGCATCAATTTGTTCCTTTAAAAATTCAGGGGTTGAGTCCTGAATTGCCCTAACGCCGGTGGTGTTCTGAGCAGTTAATGCGGTGATTGCACTCATAGCATAAACACCGTTCATAGTCATTGTTTTAATGTCTGCTTGAATTCCGGCGCCTCCGCAGGAATCACTTCCTGCGATTGTTAATGCTGTTCTCATACTTATTTTCCTTTCTATTTTGTAGCATTAATTTTATATAGCGATAAAAGGTGGTGCCCCCAATTTACCGCATTTTTAGTAACAATCTGCCTCCCTCAGACGAGGGAGGGGAACCGCTTGCGGTGGAAGGAGGGAAAAGTGTTCTCTTTTACTCTTTTAGTCTTTAGAGGATAGTGCGGTTATATGTTCTGACTCATACTTTGAAATCTAAACACAGAGTAAAATATATTGACTACTTTTTCACTCCCCCAGTCGTCAGAGCCGACGCTTTTCTGGCGAAAACGGCAAACCCTTTACCCCGTTGGGGCATTTCCCTTAGCAAGGGAATACCTCATCCGAGGGAGCCATTATAGTTCTGTAACTTCCCTTGCTTTTTCTTTTAATTCCTGTGTGGCTTTCCGTATGTCATTGGCGGAAAAAATTGCGGATACTACTGCTATTCCGGCTATTCCTCCGCCTTTGATTTCTGTTACATTTTCGCCGTCAATTCCACCTATTGCAACTGCGGGGATAGAAACTGAGGAGCAAATTTCTTTTAGCTGTTCTTTTGTAATGCGAAGTGCGTTTTCCTTAGTTGCGGAGGGGAAAACTGCCCCCACACCCATATAATCTGCTTCAGAGTTTTCTGCAATTTTTGCCTGTTTTACGGTTTTGCAGGTTGCTCCGATTATGAAATCCTTTGGGACAATTTTCCGTATTTCAGAAACAGGTGCATCCTCCACACCTACGTGCACACCGTCTGCTCCGCTTTTCAGGGCGACAGATACATTATCGTTGATGATAAGGGGAACTTTGTAGCGGTGGCAAAGCTTTTTAACCTCTACTGCCTCTTTTACAAAAGCGTCTTCATCGAGGTTTTTTTCTCTTAGCTGAACTATTGTTACACCGCCCTTGAGTGCGTCCTCAATCTGCTGGTATAAGGTTTTTTCCCCAACCCAACTGCGGTCGGTGACAGCATATAAAAGTAGCATTTCTTTATTAAAAATCATTTAAAATCCCTCAAATACTTCTCTGCATCATTACATAACATTGCACCACTCATAACACAAGCACCCTTTGCTCCTGCATTTTTTACCTGTGATACATTATCTTTGCTTATACCCCCAATGGCAAATACCGGGATGCTTACACTTTCACATACATCTCTTAGAAAAACAATTCCTCGTCCCGGTAGTCCCTTTTTACAGTTGGTGTCAAAGATATGACCTGCTGTGATGTAGGTGCAACCAAGTTTTTCTGCCTTTACTGCATCCTCGACAGAATGACATGACGCACCTAACACCTTAAAACTTCCCCTTTCTTCCCTTGATAGGCTATTCAGGATATGAAGTGGCAGGTGAAGATAAGGGTGTTTTAGCTCCAATGCAATCTGTGTAAAGGAGTGGAGAATACAAGGTGTGTTGTTCCTTTTGCAAATTTCTATAACCTTAATTGCCAAATCTTTGTACTCTTTTTCCGTCAAATCCTTTTCACGCAGGACAATTCCCTTTGGCTTTGCAGATGCTATCTTTTCAATTCTTGTGCAAAAACCCTCTTTACAAAGGGAACGGTTTGTTATACACAAAATATCATACATAAAGATAGTCGTTCAACACAGGTTGCAGTCCTTCGTCGGAAATATCCTGATACATCTTGCCAAGACTGCGGTTGTCGTCAATCTCAAACTGCTCATCGCCCTGTGCATCCTGTGTTTCCTTTCCGCTGTATTTGCTTTCGTGGTCGCCGATTCCTGTTGAAACTCCGGCGGAAATCTTTGTGGCGGCAATCTTTACAATTCCGTTTCTGAACTCTGCACTTTCACGAGATGAAACAGTAATTCCCACATAGGGCAGAAATATTCGGTAGGCGCAAATCACCTGACAAAGCTGTTTTTCGTGAACATCAAGAGGGTTGATTTTATCGTTATTTATAATGGGTCGAAGCCTTGGGCAGGACAGGGACATCTCTGCATAAGGGTACTTCCTTTGTAGATAATATACGTGCAAGGCACTTGCAAGGGCATCCTTTCTGAAGTCGGATAGTCCTAAAAGTGCGGAGAATGCCACACCTCTCATACCACCCATAAGAGCTCTTTCCTGTGCGTCAAATCGGTAAGGCCAGACACGTTTGTGACCCATAAGGTGGAGCGTTTCATATTTATCCGTATCATATGTTTCCTGAAACACTGTAACATAGTCAGCACCGCACTCATGAAGATAGCGGTATTCATCTGTGTTGACAGGATAAATTTCAAGACCAATCATACGGAAGTATTTTCTTGCGATTTTACAGGCTTCGCCAATATACTTTACATCGCTTTTTGCTCGGCTTTCACCTGTAAGGATTAAAATTTCCTCCATACCGCTATCGGCAATAACCTTCATTTCCTTTTCAATCTGCTCCATACTAAGTTTCATACGCTTGATGTGATTGTAGCAGTTGAAACCGCAGTAAACACAGTAGTTTTCGCAGTAGTTTGCAATGTAAAGGGGTGTGAAGAGATATACAGTGTTGCCAAAATGCTTGCTTGTTTCAAGCCTTGCCCTCTGTGCCATTTCCTCCAGAAAAGGCTCGGCTGACGGTGAAAGGAGTGCCTTGAAATCCTCAACAGAACATGTTTCGCTGTCTAAAGCTTTGCGAACATCCTTTGCTGTGTATTTTGTGTAGTCGTAGGATTTCATTTGCTCCATAACATTTTTGCATACATCTGAATTTATTTGCTCCATACCCTCCATATACTCCATATGATTTGTACGGCAGGATGGGTCAGTTTCAATACGATGCTTTTTTTCCAGAGCTTTCGGGGACAAAAACTCTGAATCTACAAAAAATTGATTTTCCATACCCTCACCCCTTAATCACGAAGAAAACCGGTAAGTGGGTCGGACGCTGAGGCACCTCTTGTCAGAACTCTGCCAAGTCCTGAAAGATAAGCCTTTCTGCCTGCCTCAATAGCCTGGCGGAAAGCCTGTGCCATCATTGGCAGATTTCCCGCTGTTGCCAGTGCTGTGTTTGCCATAATGGCAGATGCGCCCATTTCCATCGCCTCACAAGCCTGTGATGGTCTGCCGATACCTGCGTCAACAATGATTGGCAAGTCAATTTCGTCAATGAGAATCTGTATAAACTCCTTGGTTGCAAGTCCCTTGTTTGAGCCGATTGGAGAAGCAAGCGGCATAACAGCAGATGCACCGGCATTCACAAGGTCCCTTGCCACATTCAAATCGGGGTACATATATGGCATAACCACAAAGCCCTCTTTGGCAAGGATTTCCGTTGCTTTGATAGTTTCCTGATTATCCGGCAGGAGGTACTTTGAGTCACGCATAATCTCAATCTTTACAAAGTCACCGCAACCAAGCTCCCGGGCAAGTCTTGCAATACGCACAGCCTCTTCGGCATTTCTTGCACCGCTTGTGTTGGGCAGGAGTGTAACTCGCTTTGGGATAAAGTCCAGAATATTTTCCTGGTCTTTTGTGTTCGCCCTGCGCACAGCAAGGGTGATAATTTCGGCACCGGCATCCTTAACGGCAGACTCGATTAATTTCAAGGAATATTTTCCTGAGCCGAGAATAAAACGGGAGTTAAACTGGTGACCGCCTATAATTAATTTGTCGTCATTCATTGTGATTTCCTTCTTTCTATAATCTCCTTATTTTCTAAACATCAAACTGATTATTCAAAATGCGGATTATTGTGTGAGCCTGGTGTGACGCACACAGCATTACACGGGAGGACACAAGACCTATGTCATCATTCACATCACTGACACCGTCACCGCAAAGGTAGAATTTATCTGTAATTTTTCGGGTTTTAATGGTGTTGGGACTTCCAAGTCCTGCCATACCAGAACCGGCAACAAGGTACTTCTGGGGCATTTGCTCCAGAACTATATTGGTGAGCATAGCCTTACATTCTGCATTGTCAAAAGCCTCGCATACTATGTCGGCATCCTTCAGCAAATCTACTGCATTGGTTTCATCAATTTTAATGGTGTGGGTTTCAAATTCTGTGTAAGGTGCAATTTCCTTTAGATTTTCACCTAGCGCATCCGTCTTGTATCTTCCCACCTGACAAGCCTTGTACTGCTGTCGGTGTAGATTTGTAATGTCAACCTTATCAAAATCAATAAGAATCAATTTTCCCACACCGGCACGGGCAAGTGAAATTGCAATATTGGAGCCAAGTCCTCCAAGTCCGCACACAGCAACTGATGCAGACAACAGCTTTTCTTGTAGCTCTTCCCCCTGTCGGATTTTTAGGGCATTTATCATTTCTTCCTTTGACGGAATCACATTAACCCCCTCCTACAAAGCTGACAACCTCAATTCTGTCGCCGTCATTTATCAAGGTTTCGTCATACATTGACTTTGGCACAATATCGCCGTTCTTTTCAACAGCAATTCTTTTTTTATCGTAATTTGTTGTGTCAAGATATTCCCCTATTGTCTTGCCTGCAATGTCAAAACTTTCTCCGTTAATTTTAACCATTTATTTACCTCCATATATAAACAAAAGGGAGCTACCTGTTTGGTAACTCCCGCTAAATACAGTCATTTCAAGCATCCCTACGTTGGCATTACCCAAATCAGGTTATGGGTCAAAGGCACACACCTTTTTCTCAGCCACTTTTGTAGCTCCCCTAATATTCTGTTAGAAAAATTATAGCACTATACTATGTTCTTGTCAACAAATTATTCCTCTGCAATTTTAGGGAAACACTGATTAAATCATTTGCACATATTGTGCAGTCGGATTTTTTGTCGGTTAGTTCAAAAAACCGCAGTAATACTGACGTATTATGAGGATTTTTTGGGCTAACAGGCGGAAAATATGGGTGCAAGATGTGTAAACTGATTTATTCAGTGTTCCCTTAGTTCAAACCAGAAGATACTGCCCTCGCCTACAACGCTTTTTACGCCATAGGTGGCATTATGCAAGTCAAGTACATTCTTAACAATAGAAAGTCCCAGACCTGTGCCGATAACAGAGCTTTTGTGCTCCTTATCCACCTTGTAATATCTGTCCCAGATATTTTCAAGATGCTCCTGGTCAATTCCCTCTCCATGGTCCTGAATCTCGATTACAACCTTATCCCCTTTTCTTATCTGGCGAACAACAATCCTTTTGTCCTCTCGGGAGTAGTTTATGGCATTGTTAACCAGGTTGTAAACCACCTGACTGATTTTGCTTTGGTCTGCATTTACAAAAATTTCTTCGTCATATTCAAAGGTTAAGGAATATCCCTCCTGCTCCTTTAGCTTGTTGTAACGCTGGAACATATCCTTGATAAGCATTGTTATTGAAAAAGTTTCACAATTCAGTTCGGTAGCACCCGACTGAATCTTAGATATATCCAAAAGGTCGGTAACAAGCATATTAAGACGGTTTGCCTCGTCAATGATAATCTGAATATTTTCAGGAGTGTTTTCTCCCGGTAAATCCCTCATTACTTCACCATAGCCTGTTATCATTGTAAGTGGAGTTCTTAGGTCATGGCTGATATTTGCAATCAGCTCGTGCTGGAGGGACTCCACCTTTTTCAGCTCCTTAGCGGCATAGTTAAGGGTGTTGTTAAGCTCGTTAACCTCCATATATCCTGTTGAGTTAAACTCAACATCATAGTCCTTGTTTGCAAGCCTTTTTGCAGCCTTGGTGGTTTCTGTAATAGGCTTGCTGATTTTGTGGGAAGCAAAAATTGCAATACAGATTCCAAGGGCAACAAGTACAAATGTGATTGTCACGAGCTGATACCTTAATGTGCTGACAATGCTGTCAACAGGGGTTATCTGAGAAGTTATGATAACCATATACTGGTTGTTGTCGCTATCCTCCATAAGCTTGGTATAAACCATTCCCTCTGTATTCAGCTTATCCATTGGTGGTGTGTCACCTCGGAAAGACTTTATCAGCGACTGTTTCTCACGATCCTGACTTTCTTCAGTAAACAGCAGATAACTTCCTCCGTCCTTTTTTGCATGCTCATAGTAGGTGTAAGGACTGCTACCCTTAATCAGCTTGTTGCTGTTGAACATAATAATATTTTTGCTATTCTCGTCTGTTGAAGTTTCCCCTTGGCTGTTGCTTTCGGCGGTGCTTTTATTCTCCGAAGATTCACTCTGATTTTTTGAAGAGGTACTACTTTCATTTTGGGTAAATAAAATCCTCATATAGCTTTTGTCTGTGGAGTAAAGGGGATTTATCAGGGAGGAACCGGTTTCGTAAACATAAATGACAACATCATTTTGCTCCGCCAGATTTTCCACAAGGGTTGTAACATTTTCGGAAGTTATATTGTCCTCTATTGAGGATGAACAATCCTTGACCTGATTTACCCTGACCTCCTTGTAAAAGGTTCGGAAAAACACAGTCTGGAAAACCCACAGAAACACCATCATTATCAGAGAAAAAAGCACAAACCACATAAGCAGTTTATAGTGCAGAGGCAAAAGCTTCAACTTAGCTCTCAAGTGTTTCAAAACGATAGCCAACCCCCCTTAGTGTAACAATACATCTGCTGTATTCTCCAAGACTTTTTCTCAGCAGTTTAATGTGGGTGTCAAGGGTTCTGTCATCTCCAAAGAAGTCGTAACCCCACACCTCGCTTATCAGCTTTTCTCTTGTAAGGGCAATACCTTTGTTTCTCACCATATAGAAGAAAAGGTCATATTCCTTAGGGGTCATTTCAACCCTTTCTCCGTTTACGGTAACAATTCGTGCAGTAAAATCTACAACGAGATCCTTAAATTTAAAAATATCCTTGTTTTCTACGCTGATGTTTTTGCTTCGCTTTAGCACAGCGTTAATCCTCATCATAAGCTCCTTTGGTGAAAAGGGTTTTACCACATAGTCGTCAATCCCCAGCTCAAAGCCATGGATTTTGTCGTACTCTTCACCTCGGGCAGATAGCATAATAATTGGTGTGTTGCAGTTTTTTCGGATTTCTCGGCAAGCGGAAAATCCGTCAAGCTCCGGCATCATAACATCCATAATTATTATATCAAAGCTTTCTCTGTTGCATATTTCAATAGCAGACATTCCGTCCACAGCCTCACTTACCTCATGACCCTCAAAAACTGCATATTTTTTTATAATTTCTCTTATTCTGAATTCGTCATCAACCACTAAAATTTTACTCATAGTTATCCCTCCAAGTTAAGGAAACACTGAATAAATCACAAATAAATTTATCTAATCAGTGTTTACTTCATAATATAATCACAATGTGACAATTATATGTTGAAAAACTTAATGTTTTCAAACTTATAATCTATACTACTAAAAATATTTTATCATAAAATTAAATCCTTTTAAAGGAAATATTGAAATGTTTGATAAATAAAGCTATAATAGGGGGTGTGGGTGATTTTATGGAAATTAGAAAAATTAAAGCAAGTGAAATTACAGAAACAGTTTGCCGTCTGTTTATGGACTGCAACTACTATATAGGTAAGGATATCTACTGTGCTTTGCAAAAGGCAAAGGAAAGTGAAGAAAGCGAAACAGGAAAAAATATTCTTTCACAAATAATTGAAAATGACGATATAGCCGCAAAAGAGAGAATCCCCCTGTGTCAGGATACAGGAATGGCTATACTGTTTGTAAAATATGGCGACAAGGTTGTTGTTGAGGATGGCTCCTTTAGTGATGCTGTTACCGAAGGTGTAAGAAAGGCATACAGGGATGGTTATCTTCGCAAAAGTGTTGTAGATGACCCTGTGTTTGACCGAATTAACACAAAGGACAACACCCCTTGCATAATACATACTGAAATTGTCCCAGGGGATAAAATTGAAATTTTGGCCGGAGGTAAAGGCTTTGGCAGTGAGAATATGTCTAAGATTGCAATGCTTACCCCAAGCAAAGGTATTGATGGTGTTAAGAAATTCATCCTTGACACAGTTAGGGAAGCAGGCCCTAACCCTTGCCCTCCAATGGTAGTGGGTGTTGGAATTGGAGGAACCTTCGAAAAGGCGGCAACCCTTGCAAAAAAGGCAACCTTCCGCAATATTGACACCCATAACCCCGACAGTCGTTACGCATCCCTTGAAGATGAGCTTCTGAACGAAATTAACAAGATGGGTTTTGGACCGGCAGGACTTGGGGGAACAACAACTGCCATAGGTGTGAATATTGAAACATATCCAACCCATATTGCAGGAATGCCTGTGGCTGTGAACATTTGCTGTCATGCAGCAAGACACGCCAAGGCGGTAATCTGAAAAAAGTAGGTTAAGCTATGAAGAGAACTTTGAGAATAGTCATTATCACAGTGCTGATAATTGCTGTGGGAGTGGTGATGATGTTTATCACCCCCGGCACACTAAAAATCGGTACCAATGTTTACTCAAACACCTATCAGAACTCTCCTGAAGAGAGCCTTAGGAAATATTATGACGAAATTAAGTTGGAACAGCCAATAGGTATGGCAGAAACTGATGACACCTGTCTGTATCTTTATTTTAACGGACAAACCATCAGCGTATGCGAAATGATTAAGGAAAACGGAAAATACTGCTACTTTGGCGAGAAAATCAAGTTTAAGTATGGTTCCGACTATATGTGCTTTGACAAAAATAAAACGGTGATTAACAACGATGTTTACTACTGGGATATTGTTTATGAAAACCGAAAAAGTTTAATCAACGACGACAATTTTAAGTCCCTTGATTTTACTGTGGAAATCGGAGAGGAAACGAGAAATCTCTCTTTTGTATATATGATTGAAAATAAGGAGTAATATTATGAAAAAATTATCTTGTGTTCTTTTGGTTGCAATTTTAACTGTTGTTACTGTTGTTTCCGCCGGATGCGGTTGCTCAAATTCTGCGGGAAACAGCACCCAAAACTCCTCCCCTTCACTTAACACAAATGCCCTTGACCGAATTAAAATATATTCCGGTGCGGGAGAAAAGCAAGGGGAACTCCTTGTTACTCTTAAGGGTGAGGCAAAACAGGCAATGAGTGACACTATGCAGATGTATGCCGAAACAAAGAGTGAAAAGCTACAAAAAAAGGAAGATGTTTCAAACGCAAAAGAGATATACTACTTTGAACTTTTGAACTATGAGGACGACGGAACTCCAAAAAAGAGCAATGTTTATTTTCTTTACTTCCTTGGGAACGACACATACTGCTATTATAAAGAAAAACAGCACTTTGCAGACGGAGAATATTACATCTGCGGAAAAACAGCAGTTTCTCAGCAGAACATAACAGATATGGTTAACGGTGTTGAAAACAATGAAAAGAATTAATTTGCCAATAACTGACGAGGATATAAAAGGACTTAAGGCAGGGGAAACTGTTCTTCTCTCCGGAACAATCCTTACCGGCAGAGATGCCGCCCACAAAAGATTATATGAGCTTGTCCAAGAGGGTAAAGAATTACCTGTTGACCTTAAGGGTGAATTGATTTACTATGTTGGTCCTGCACCGGCAAAGCCGGGATTTGCTGTGGGACCTGCCGGGCCTACCTCCAGCTATCGTATGGACAAATACGCCCCAACACTCCTTGACCTTGGACTGAAAGGTATGATAGGCAAGGGCGCAAGGAGCAAAGAGGTTGTGGACTCCATTGTAAAGAACAAGTGCGTTTACTTCGCCTGTGTGGGCGGAGCCGCCGCACTTATAGCAAAATCCATAAAAAAAGAGGAAGTGCTTTGCTACGAGGATTTGGGAACAGAGGCTGTAAGGAGATACACAGTTGAGGACTTCCCCTGCATTGTAGCTATTGATTCCCTTGGCAACAATGCCTACGATGAGGGACAAAAAAAGTATTGTAGAGTGTGATTTATGTTATTTGCTAGTACGGTTTTTATTTTCGCATTTTTGCCGGCTGTTCTTTTGCTGTACTATGTGGTACTGAAAAAGTTCAGAACTGCACAAAATATTTTACTTCTTGTAGCAAGCCTTTTGTTCTACGCTTGGGGTGAGCCAAAGTATGTTCTGATAATGATACTTTCAATCATTATAAACTACCTCTTTGGTCTTTTGGTGGACAAATTTAGAGCAAGCAAAGCTAAGTCAAGGCTTGTTATAGCCCTTACAGTTGTGTTTAACCTTGGGGTGCTTTATATTTTCAAGTACCTTATGTTTACCATTGAAAACATCAATTCAATAGCAGGACTTCACCTGTCTGTGCCAAACATAGTTTTACCAATCGGCATTAGTTTTTTCACATTCCAAGCAATGAGCTATGTTATTGATGTTTACAGAGAAAAGGGCGAGGCACAGAAAAACCCACTTAATGTTGGTCTATACATCAGCTTTTTTCCACAGTTAATTGCAGGACCTATTGTAAGGTACGAAACTGTTGCTTATCAGATAAAGCACAGGGAAGAAAGTTTTGAAAAATTTTCTGAAGGTGTTTGCAGATTTATCATAGGTCTTGCAAAAAAGGTTCTCCTTGCCAACACAATGGCTGTTGTTGCAGACTATGCCTTTGATATGCCAAACAATGAACTGACAGTTGTTATGGCATGGGTAGGTGCAATCGCCTACACATTCCAGATTTTCTTTGACTTTGGCGGATACAGCGATATGGCTATCGGTTTAGGCAAGATGTTTGGTTTTGAGTTTCTGGAAAACTTCAACTACCCATATATCAGCCTTTCTGTTTCGGAATTCTGGCGAAGATGGCATATGTCCCTTGGTACATGGTTCAGGGATTATGTATATTTCCCATTGGGCGGTTCAAGGGTAAAGAGCAAAGCTCGCCTTGTTTTTAATCTTTTTGTTGTCTGGTCGCTGACCGGCATTTGGCACGGTGCAAACTGGACTTTCCTTTGCTGGGGACTGATGTACTTTGTACTTTTGACAATAGAAAAGCTGATAGGCTGGGAAAAGAAGTACCCCGACAAGATGAAAATTCTCCGCAGAGTTTACACTCTCTTCTTTGTTATCATGGGTTGGGTACTGTTTAGAGCCGACAGCATAGGGGATGCCGGAGCATACTTTGCCACAATGTTCGGTGGAGGAAATCTCATCGATGACAGCACAATTTACTACACCCTTAACTACCTTGTATATTTTGTAATCGCCGGCCTTGTAAGCACACCGATTTTCAAAAATATTTCTGCCAAGGTAAACGGAAACAATCCTGTGGTTGTTGCTGTTTCCACCGTTGGACTTTTTGTTCTCCTTGTGGTTTCCGTCAGCTACATCGTAAAGGGTGCATATAACCCATTTATTTACTTTAACTTTTAATATTTTGACCGACACGAAATTAAAAGTGTCGGTCTTTTTACTTATGTTTTTGTTCCATTTTAATTGACAATTTCTTTTATTAATGAGATAATAAAATGTAATACTAATGTCTTATTAAATAAGTTTGCTATGAAGGAGAATACGCTATGGCAAAAGAAATGGCTAAAGCCTACAACCCAAAAGAGGTTGAAGACAAAATATATGATTTCTGGATGGAGGGTGACTATTTTCACGCAGAAGTTGATAAGGACAAAAAACCTTACACTATTGTGATGCCACCTCCAAACATTACAGGTCAACTCCATATGGGACATGCCCTTGACAACACATTACAGGATATTCTTATCCGCTGGAGAAGAATGCAGGGCTACTCCGCACTTTGGCTCCCGGGCACTGACCACGCAAGTATTGCAACAGAGGCAAAAATTGTTGAGGCTATGCGCAAGGAAGGTCTTTCCAAGGAGGACATCGGCAGAGAAAAGTTCCTTGAGAGAGCCTGGGACTGGAAAAAGGAATACGGCGGAAGGATTGTAAGTCAGCTTAAGAAGATGGGTTCTTCCTGCGACTGGGACAGAGAACGCTTTACTATGGACGAGGGTTGCTCCGAAGCTGTTAAGGAAGTTTTTGTCCGCCTTTATGAAAAAGGTCTTATCTATCGTGGGGAAAGAATCATCAACTGGTGTCCACATTGCTGTACTTCTATCTCTGACGCAGAGGTTGAATTTGAGGAGCAGGCAGGCCACTTCTGGCATCTTCGCTATCCTCTCACAGACGGCAGTGGTTACCTTGAGCTTGCAACCACAAGACCTGAGACACTTTTAGGCGACACTGCTGTTGCTGTTAACCCTGATGACGACAGATACAAGCACCTTGTGGGCAAAACACTCACACTTCCACTTGTTGGCAGAGAAATTCCCATTGTTGCCGACAGCTATGTTGATATTGAATTTGGTACGGGTGTTGTTAAAATCACACCTGCTCACGACCCCAACGACTTCCAGGTTGGTTTAAGACACAATCTGCCTGTTATCAATGTGATGACAGAGGACGCAAAAATCGTTGAGGACTACCCGAAATATGCGGGTATGGATAGATACGAGGCAAGGGAGGCTATCGTCAAGGATTTGGAAGAGGGCGGTTTCCTTGTAAGAGTTGAAAAGCACGACCACAATGTTGGTACCTGTTACAGATGCCACAGCACAGTTGAACCAAGGGTTTCTATGCAGTGGTTTGTTAAAATGAGCGAGCTTGCAGGACCTGCCATTGAATGTGTAAAAAGCGGTAAGACAAAGTTTGTTCCCGAGCGTTTTGATAAGATTTACTACCATTGGATGGAGAACATTCGTGACTGGTGTATCTCCCGTCAGCTTTGGTGGGGACACAGAATTCCTGCCTACTACTGTGATGAATGCGGTGAGGTTGTAGTTGCAAAATCAGCTCCTGAAAAATGCCCTAAGTGCGGATGCACACATCTTCATCAGGACGAGGACACCCTTGACACATGGTTCAGCTCGGCACTATGGCCTTTCTCAACTCTCGGATGGCCTGAAAAAACTCCTGAGCTTGACTACTACTTCCCAACAAATACACTTGTAACAGGCTACGACATTATATTCTTCTGGGTTGCAAGGATGATTTTCAGCTCTGTTGAACAGATGGACAGTCAGCCATTTGACACAGTATTCATCCACGGTATTGTCCGTGATGAAAACGGTGTTAAGATGAGTAAGTCCCTGGGCAACGGCATTGACCCTCTCCTTGTTATTGACCAGTACGGTGCAGACGCTTTAAGAATGTTCCTTGCCACCGGCAACTCACCGGGAAACGATATGAGATATTCCGAAAAGAAGGTTGAGTCCTGCCGTAACTTTGCCAACAAGCTGTGGAACGCAAGCCGTTTTGTTCATATGAACATTGACGACTATAATGTTGAGAATAAACTTCCTGAAAAACTGGAAACAGAGGATAAATGGATTTTGCATACACTTAATAATGTTGCAAAAGAGGTTAACGAAAACCTTGAAAAGTTCGAGCTTGGCATAGCACTTTCAAAGATTTACGACTTTATCTGGAACAGCTATTGCGACTGGTACATTGAACTTTGCAAGGCAAGACTTCAAAGTGAGGGAGAAACAGCACAAAATGCCCGTCAGGTACTTATCTTTGTTCTTGGCAAAATGTTAAAGTTACTACACCCATTTATGCCATTTATCACAGAGGAAATCTGGCAGACAATTCCACACGAAACAGACGGCAAGACCATTATGCTTGAAAAATATCCTGAATATGACGAAAGCCTTAACTTCCCAACTGAAGCGCAGGATATGAAAAAGGTAATGGAGGCAATAACTGCTATTCGTACTCAGAGGAACGAGATGAATGTACCACCGTCAAAGAAAGCAAAGCTGTATATCGCAACAGCAATACCCGAAACCTTTGAGCAGGGTGTAAAATTCTTTGAAAAGCTGGCATCTGCAAGCGGTGTGGAAATCGGCGATGCATTTGAAATTGATGGTGCAGTTACTGTTGTTACAGGGGATGCGAAAATCTACATTCCTATGGAAGAGCTTGTTGACAAAGAGGCAGAGCTTGCAAGACTTAACAAGGAGTTGAAACAGGTTGAAAAAATGCTTGCACAGGACGAGGGCAAGCTAAACAACCCGGGCTTTATGTCAAAAGCACCTGAAAAGGTTATTGAAAAAATCAAGTCACAGGCTGAAAAAGAAAGGGAAAAAATCGCCCTTATCAATGCCGCTATTGAGGCACTGAAATAAGATGTTATAGAAAAGAAAAAACTGCACGAGAACTATTTTCTCATGCAGTTAAATTAGGTATTGACAAAAAAATAAATAATGGTACAATATAAGTGAAATAAGGTACACCGTTATAGACGGTTAACCTATGTTGTAATTAAAAAAATAACCGCAACTTTGGTGTAGGGGCGGTTATTTTTTTATGCTTAAAATGTACCCTATCACAAGCACCATAAAAATTATGATAAATGTTTCCTGTTCCATTAGCATCACCCCCTTATATTTCAAGGGGGTTTATACCCCTTGAAACATCAAAGGGCTAACCGCCTACCGTTAAGGCATACCTTATTCCGCTACACATTGTAACATAAACCAATAATATCTGCAACAGTAATCTTTCTAACTTTTGTAAGAAACTCGAAGTCGCAAAACTTCGAGTTTCTTTTATAGCACTCAATATTTACCTTTAATTACTTCTTAGGAACAAGCTTGTCCTTTCCGCCCATATACGGACGAAGAACTTCCGGAATGCTTACTGTTCCGTCAGCGTTAAGGTTGTTCTCCAAAAATGCAATCAACATTCTTGGTGGGGCAACTACTGTGTTGTTAAGTGTGTGGGCAAAGTACTTTCCGTTTTTGCCTGTTACACGGATTTTAAGCCTTCTTGCCTGTGCATCACCCAAGGTTGAGCAGGAGCCAACCTCAAAATACTTCTTCTGTCTTGGTGACCAAGCCTCAACATCAACGGATTTAACCTTAAGGTCTGCAAGGTCGCCGGAGCAACATTCCAGAGTTCTCACAGGAATATCCATTGAACGGAACAAGTCAACTGTGTTTTGCCACAACTTGTTGTACCACTCCATACTCTCCTCAGGCTTGCAGACAACAATCATTTCCTGCTTTTCAAACTGGTGGATTCGGTAAACGCCCCTCTCCTCTATTCCGTGAGCGCCCTTTTCCTTTCTGAAACAAGGTGAATAAGAGGTGAGTGTGTAAGGCAGATTTTCTTCCTTTAGCATCTGGTCTTTGAACTTACCAATCATTGAATGTTCTGATGTACCGATAAGGTAAAGGTCCTCACCCTCAATTTTGTACATCATAGCGTCCATTTCCGCAAAGCTCATAACCCCTGTTACAACATCTGAACGAATCATAAAAGGCGGTACGCAGTAGGTAAAGCCTCTGTCAATCATAAAGTCCCTTGCGTAGGAAATCACAGCGCTGTGGAGCCGTGCAATGTCGCCCATAAGGTAGTAGAAACCATTACCTGCAACTCGTCTTGCGGAGTCAAGGTCGATGCCGTCAAAGCTTTCCATAATATCTGTGTGGTATGGAACTTCAAAGTCAGGAACAACAGGCTCGCCGTAACGCTGAACCTCAACGTTTTCGCTGTCGTCCTTACCGATTGGAACAGATGGGTCAATGATGTTCGGGATAACCATCATTCGCTTTGTTACTTCTTCCTGTAGCTCTGTTTCCTGCTTTTCAAGCTCTGCTAGTCTTTCCCCCTGCTGAGTAACCAGCTTTTTCATCTCCTCAGCTTCGTCCTTTTTGCCCTGTCCGTACAAAGCACCAATCTGCTTACTGTACTTGTTGCGGTCGGCTCTTAAGGAGTCAGCCTCCTGCTTTACTGCTCTTGATTTTTTATCAAGGTCGATTACCTCGTCAACGAGAGGTAGCTTGCTGTCCTGAAACTTATTTTTAATATTCTGCTTAACTACATCGGGATTTTCCCTTAAAAATTTAATATCAATCATCTTTTTATTCCTTTTCTTCTAATTTATTTGCCAAATCCTTTAAATCTTCCTGGCTGAAAAATTCTATTGAGAGGACTCCCCCCTCACCCTTTTTGGAAACGGATACCTTTCTGCACAGGTTATCTGTAAGGGCAAGCTCTACTTCCTTTAAAAAGTTTGTTTTTTCCTCTTTTTTAGGAGGAGTTTTTTCTCCCTTTTTTACCTTTTGGGTCAGCTTTTCTGTTTGTCTTACGGACAAATCCTTATCTATAATTTCCCGGGAAATTTTTAGCATTTCCTCTGCACTTTCAAGGGACAACAATGCCCTTGCATGACCACCTGTGATTTTTCCTTGGGAAAGCAAATCAATAATTTCCTCCGGCAAATTGAGAAGTCTTAATGAATTTGCAACTGCGGAACGGCTTTTGCCAACTGATGAAGAAACCTGTTCTTGGGTAAAACCGTAGGTGTCCATCAAGGTTTTGTAACCCTTTGCCTCTTCAATCGGCGTCAGGTTTTCTCTTTGGAGATTTTCTATAAGGGCAAGCTCCATTGTTTCCTTGTCGTCAAGCTCACGAATTACAACAGGAACTTCGGTAAGGCCTGCCATTCTTGAGGCTCTGTATCGCCTTTCGCCGGCAACAATCTGATAACCGCCGTAAACAAGGGGTCTTACCAAAAGTGGTTGCAAAACTCCGTGGAGAGCTATGCTCTCTGCAAGCTCCGACAAGGCTTTGTCATCAAAATCTGTTCTTGGTTGGTCCTTGTTTGGCTCTATTTCAGAGATTTTCAGAGTGACTGTGCTGTTTTGGTCTTCACTTTCATTCTCCATAAATATTGCAGAAAGACCTTTTCCAAGTCCGCCTTTTTTAGCCATCTGAGCGCTCCTTTCTGATTATTTCTGTTGCAAGGGAGAGATACGCCTCTGTCCCCTTGCACTTTTTGTCAAAGTAGTAACAGGGCATTCCAAAGGATGGAGCTTCTGAAAGCCTTACGCCCCTTGGAACAACTGTGGCAAAAACCTTCTTTGGGAAGAATTTTTTAACCTCCGCCACAACCTGTTGTGTTAAATTAAGTCTGCCGTCATACATAGTGAGCAATACACCCTCTATATCAAGACGGGAATTATACATTCTCTTAACCCTTCTTACAGTAGCCATTAGCTGACTAAGTCCCTCTAGTGCATAGTATTCGCATTGAATTGGCACCAAAATTGTGTCTGCCAGTGTAAGGGCATTTGTTGTTATTACTCCTAATGACGGAGGGCAGTCAACAATTATGTAGTCAAAATCCCCTTTGACAGGAACAACAGCATTTTTCAGGATTGCTTCCCTGTGGGGGTGGTCAGCAATTTCAAGCTCTGCACCGGCAAGATTTATATCGCTGGGCAGAAGATAAAGTCCCTGAAACTCCGTTTTTATCATACATTTGTCTGCTGTTATACCCTCTGTAAGCATTGTATAAGTGCTGTTTTTAACATTTCTTCTGTCAACACCCAAGCCACTTGTGGAGTTGCCCTGGGGGTCAATGTCGATTAAAAGTACCTTTTTGTTGTACAAGCCTAACGAGGCTGCGAGATTTACTGCTGTGGTGGTTTTGCCCACACCGCCTTTTTGGTTTGCAACTGCTATAACCTTTGCCATTTTTTCTCCTATACTATAATTTTCTCTTTTTTCTTTTCAAATTATATCATATATAGGACTAAATTTAAAGGTTTTTGAGTGAAATATAAAAGTTTTTTGTTTGTCAAACACATAATAATGTTTCACGTGAAACATTGCATCAGTATAAACGCCAAAAGGCCACACATTGCTGTGTGACCTTTGGCAAGGGGTTCAGATAAGGAAATGGGTATGAGTGGAACGGACAGGGGATTTTCCCCCATCCTAAGAGGAAAGCTTATTTGTTCGCTGAAATTCCTTCAGCGATTTTTCTTTGGGGATTTTTACTGTATATTCAATGTAATCGGCGGTTTCTTGCTTTTCGCTGATTGCGTCTATCCCCGAAAGGCGCATTGTATCAACCGCACGGTTTATGGTATTTACAAAAATACGTACATCCTTGATGACAACCTTTTTCTCCGCTACCGGTAAAGTGGGTTGTACAACTTTTTTATGTAGGATGCTGTCAATGTAACGCTCCGACTCCTTAACATTTAGACCCTCGGCTACAATATGGGAAAGAGCCTCTTTACGCAAATCTTCGTTACCTATTTTCAGGAGAGCCCTTGCATGGCGTTCAGTAAGTCCGGCTTGAGTAATCCAGTCCTGTTCTTCATATGAAAGCCTTAAAAGTCTTAATTTGTTGGCAACTGTGGATTGTTTTTTGCCAATTTGAATTGCCGCCTGTTCTTGGGTTATTCCATATTTTCTTATTAGACGACTAATCCCTCTTGCTTCTTCAAACATTCCAAGGTCTTTACGCTGTAGATTTTCTATCAACGCAAAGATTGCGGAGTCTTTATCGGAGCATTTCATTACAATACAGGGTATTGTTTTAAAACCTGCCATTACGCTGGCACGAAGTCTGCGTTCTCCTGCAATAAGCTCGTACTCGTCATTTCTGATTTTCCGTACTGTCAGGGGCTGGAGCAGACCATTGTTTGCTATTGACTGAGAAAGACTTCTCAGCTCGCTTTCGTCGAACTCCCTGCGTGGCTGGGTTTTGTTAGGTCTGATTTTTCTTGCAGGAATATCTACGACTTTGCGTTCGTCTTTAGATAATATCCGCATTTTCTTCATCAACCCTTCGTGTTTCCCTGTGACTATATAATACTACTGAATTGGCAAAAACGGTGTCGTATCTTGTGTGAATAAAAAATTTTGTTTTGTAAATATACAATATATTGTGTCGTAAAACAATGAATAATTCTTTTTGGCACTTAAATATTCATATTATTCTTTTATAAAGAAAACCTCCTTTACAGGAGGTTTCTAACGACATATTTATTCAAGTCCCAATGGTTTACTTTTTATTTTTCCGCTTTGTCGTGGATACTTTTTAGGAGTTGGAACTTTTTTATTTATTACAATAATAGTTCTTTCGTCACCTGTTGGTAAGGTAAATTCTGCAACCTTTTCCTTTTCACCACCAAGAATTTTTACAGCATCTATTCCCTTTTCAAGTTCTTCAAGTCCATTTTTACCTTTCATTGCAACAAACTTACCATTGACCTTAACATATGGCATACAGTATTCAGAAAGGGTGTTCATATTAGCAACTGCTCTTGATGTTGCAATATTAAACTTATCCCTAAGATTTTTATCTCGTCCGCCTTCTTCAGCTCTTTTATGAATTATTTCAGCATCTATTTCTAAGGAAGAGCAAACCTCATTTAAGAAAATCAGTCTTTTATTTAGACTGTCAAGGAGAGTCAGCTTTATGTCGGGACGGACTATCTTTAAGGGTATTCCCGGAAAACCTGCACCTGTGCCAACATCAATAACCTTTGCTCCCTTTGGCACATTAACATTCATCAGAAGTGTGAGACTGTCGTAAAAATGCTTGATTGCAACCTCGTTTTTCTCTGTTATGGCTGTAAGGTTCATTTTTTTGTTCCATTCAATTAGGAGTTCATAATACTTTTGAAACTGCTGTTTTTGAATGTCACTTAATATTATGCTCTCTGTGGCAAGTGCATTTGTCAGTACATCCATCATTTTCTTTTCTCCATAAAAGTGCGGTTGATGGCTGTACCGTCATTTTTACACTCATAAATAACAGCTTTTGTTGCCACCTTTTTGTCAACATATTTTCCATCGTCGTCCATATAGAAAATTTCGGAGTAATCTCCCCCATTTGGTGTTGGCCTGTTGTACCTTTCATGGGTGATAATTTCTTCTTCAATTTCAATGCTGTCCAAGCTGATTATCTCATTATCCATAGCTTTACCTCTTTTGACTTAACCAAATTAACAAAACACTTATATCAGCAGGAGAAACACCACTGATTCGTGATGCTTGTCCTATATTTTCAGGCTTAACCTTGTTAAGTTTTTCCTGTGCCTCCAGCCTTAGACCTGTTACTGTTGTGTAGTCCACATCAATTGGAAGTTTTTTCTTTTCAAGTTTTCGCATTTTTTCAACCTGTTCAAGCTGTTTGTTTATATATCCCTCATACTTGATTTCTATTTCCACCTGTTCAAAGATGTTTCTATCTATATTGGGACGGTCAATATCAACAGGCGATAGACATTCATAGTTAATTTGGGGTCTTTTTAGTAGATCAATCATTCTGACACCTGTTTCAACAGGAGATGTTTCACGTGAAACAAGTATATTGTTCAGTTCCTCTGTGGGAGCAAAAACTGTATTTTTAATACGCTTGTATTCTTCTTTTTTTAGTTCTTGCTTTTTAAGGTATCTTTCCCATCTATCGTCAGAAATAAGTCCGATTTCTCTACCTAGTGGTGTAAGCCTTACATCAGCATTATCTTGACGGAGAATAAGCCTGTATTCACTACGTGAAGTCATCATTCTGTATGGGTCGTTGCAACCCTTAGTTACAAGGTCATCAACAAGAGTCCCTATATATGAGGATGCTCTGTCAAGTATAAAAGGCTTCTTTCCCTGCACTTTTAGAGCTGCATTAATTCCCGCTATAAGTCCCTGTGCGGCAGCCTCCTCATATCCACTACTTCCGTTAAATTGACCGGCACCAAACAGACCCTTAAAATTCCTGAATTCCAAGGTGCTGTCCATTTGAAGTGGGTCAATGCAGTCATATTCTATTGCATAAGCCGGACGCATAATCTCAACATTTTCAAGCCCCTTTATGCTGTGGTAAAATTCTGTCTGCACCTCCTCAGGCAGAGAAGAACTCATACCCTGCAAGTACATTTCCTCTGTATCAAGTCCGCAGGGCTCAATAAATAGCTGATGTCTTTCCTTATTGCTGAAACGGACAATTTTATCCTCAATACTTGGGCAATAACGAGGACCCACACCCTCAATTTTTCCACCGTAAAGTGGACTTCTCTCAATATTATCAAGGATAATCTGTTTTGTCTTTTCATTAGTCCATGATATGTGGCACACAACCTTGTTTTCTCCAAGGTTTTCTGTGTCATAGCTAAATGGAACAGGGGGTTCGTCACCCTCCTGCACCTCAAGGTCTGTGAAGTCAATGGAACTTCTCAAAACCCTTGCAGGAGTACCAGTCTTAAATCTTCTAAGTTTAAGACCTAAATCTATAAGACTCTGTCCTAAAAACTTTGAAGGAAAAATTCCGTCAGGACCGCTTTCGTAGGAAGTGTCACCTACAAAAATTTTTCCACCAAGGTATGTTCCTGTTGCAATTATAACAGCTTTTGCGGTGAAAATTGCATCCATTCTGGATTTAAGTTCCCACTTTTCCTCGTTATTCTTTTTTATATCAACGATTTCAGCCTGTCTGAGTACAAGGTTATCTTGTAGTTCCAGCTTATGTTTCATAGTGTCTGCATATTTTCGTCTGTCAATCTGTGCTCTAAGAGAATGAACAGCAGGACCCTTTCCCTTATTTAACATTCTCATTTGCAAAAAACATTCATCTGCCGTTCTGCCCATCTCTCCCCCAAGTGCGTCAATTTCTCTTACAAGATGTCCCTTGGCTGTTCCTCCTATTGAGGGATTACAAGGGCAGTTTCCCACTGCATCATTATTGATTGTAAAAATTATTGTTTTGCATCCAAGCCTTGCAGAGGCAAGTGCTGCCTCTATTCCTGCATGACCTGCTCCTATAACCGCAACATCATAATTTCCTGCTAAATAACTCATATATTTCACCCTATATGTTAATTCATAATTATTTCTGTTTTAAAATACTGCTCTTGAAAATACACCTTTTCCATTATTTCTTTGGATGTAAATTTCATATTATTGGGGGCAACAACTAATTTATCTTCAACATCATCAAGCCTATGGATAATGGCAATCACAGTTCCACAAAAAATATTTACCTTTTTATCAACACCTAAAATATAAGCATCCTGTTCCTCACCATCTTCGGCAAATAAATTTTCAATATATCCGTAATTAATAGGATATATAATATCCTTATGGTTAGGATGTGTTATTCCAAGCGGTCTGTCAACAATAACGGTAACAGACACACCTAAAAGTTGTGTTAAATCCATACTATTTACCCACACAGAAATTATGGAACACGCTGTCAACAATTTCTTCCGATGCCTTTTCCCCTGTCAGCTCCAAAAGACAATCAATGGTTTCTTGTAGTGAAACGGTAACTGCATCTAAGGTAAGTCCCATATCAAGGGCACTTTTTGCCTCGTTAAGGTTATCAAGTGCCGTTTTTATAGCATTTCTCTGTCTTTCGTTGGCAATTACTCCCCCACTTGGGTCAAAGTTTTCTGTTCCTGCAACCTTTTCAATTACATTTTTAAGTTCTTCAATATTTTCCTCATTTTTTGCAGAAATATATACTATTTGTTTAATATTTTCTTTTATATACTCTATGTTTATTTTACTATCTAAATCTGTTTTATTGATAACTGCAATACTTGGCATATCCTTAATTTCATCAATTAATTTTCTATCCTCATCTGTGAGCTCCTCACTATTATCAAATAGGGCAATTACAAGACCACAGCTGTGGATTTTTTCCATAGTTTTTTGTACGCCGATTTTCTCAATTTTATTGTCAGTTTCTCTTATTCCGGCTGTGTCGGAAAGTTTTAACAGAACATTTCCCAAAAGAACAGTATCCTCAACAACATCCCTCGTTGTACCGGCAACAGAGGTTACAATGGACTTTTCTCTGCCGGCTAAAAGATTCATAAGTGTGGATTTTCCCGCATTTGGTCTGCCGGCTATTACTGTGTCTATTCCCTCTTTTATAACCTGTCCCGCATCATATGTGGAAAGTAATTTTTCAAGGGTTTCCATGCTCTTTTTAACTGCATCCTTTACCGAGTCTGTTGTCACCTCGGGTATGTCCTCCTCGGGATAATCTGCCCAAGCTGAAAGGTGGGCTGCTTTGTTAAGAAGTAAATCCTTGATTTCTATGCTTTTTTTATAAATAGCGCCCTCTTTAACATACATTGCTGCTCGTACAGCGTCTTTTGACTGTGCAGATATAATATCCATAACAGATTCAGCCTCGGTCAAGTCCATTTTACCGTTTAAATATGCCCTTTTTGTAAATTCACCTGGCTGTGCAAGTGATGCTCCGGCATTAATAACACACTTTAAAACTTCTCTTGTGATGAACATACCGCCATGGCAGGAGATTTCCACAACATTTTCTCCAGTAAATGATTTTGGAGCAATATATTTCAGCACAACAACTTCGTCTATCTTTTCATTATCACGATAAATATGACCAAAAAGTGCTGTATAACCTTTGATGTCAGCCACTTTTTTTCCACTTATAGACTTAAAAATTTTGTCTGTAATTTCAAAGGATTTGTCGCCGCTTATTCTTATTACACCAATACCGCCCTGACCTTGAGCGGTGGAAATTGCTGCAACTGTACTCATAAAAAACACAACCTTGTATTAATATCCAAAAAACAAAATGGAGACGATTTCGCCTCCATTTAACATCAATTATAATTTTCCGTAAAGGCTACCTTCGTTGATTGGCTCTCTGGTAGGTGTTGTGCTTGTGCTTTCACCACTTTTGCTGTAACCACCGCGTCTGCCTCTATAATTATTTTTTCTTCTGTTATCATAATTTCTCTTTGGTGCGTCCGGGTCAGGACCAATCACTACGTGACGGTTCATATTTTCTCCCTCACTCCAAGAGATAGCTCCTCTAACCTTTTGAACAGCTGTATGAATAATTCTTCTTTCATAAGGATTCATTGGCTCAAGCCTTGATGTTTCCCCGGTTTTAACTGCTTTAAAAGCAAGCTTTCTGCCAAGAATTTCAAGAGTTTTTTCTCTTTTTTCTCTATAATTACCTGTGTTAATAGAAATCCTGTAGTAGTTATTCTCTACATGATTTGCAACAAGTCCTGTAAGATACTGGAGAGAATTAAGAGTTTCTCCTCTTCTTCCAATAACGAATCCGATGCCCTCTCCCTCAAGGTTAATTTCTGCACCGTCCTCTTCTTCCTTAACAGTCATTTCAATTTCTGTAAGACCAAGAGCGTTTAAGATATTGCGTAGATATTCAGAAGCAACCTTTGCAGGTGATTCTTTTATTTCCAAGGTTACCTTAACCTTAGCTTCTTTTCCGCCAAAAATACCAAGCTTTTTCTTTTCAGGTTGTTGAATAACTTCGTAATTTACACCCTCTGATGAAGAATCAATGCCAAGCTCTTTATAGGCATTTTCAAGGGCAACTTCAATAGTCTCGCCAGTTCCAATAGATTCTTTAATCACTTTTTCACCTTCTGTTTTTACATCTCATTTTACATATTTTTTTCGTTTTGTTCCAATAGTGCAACATGACGAGCTTCTTGATTTGCTATCATAGTAACAGGATTGTAGAATTTGTGCATTACAAGGGACTGAACAAGACCCAGAAGTGTAGAACAAATCCAATAGAAACCAACAGCTGCAGGAACAGAATATGCGATGTATGCTGAGAAGAGTGGCATTGCAAGAATCATAAACATCATACAACCCTGCATTGGTGTTCCGTTAACTTTCATCGTTATAATTTGTGTTGCTATTGATGAAACAAGACAAAGAATTGGAATAAGAATATACCATGATCCAAACATACCGTAGGTTGAAGGAATTTCAAGCATGCTTATTCCACTGCCTGGGATAAGTTCAAAACCACCCGCAAGCATATTAATATTATCTATCTGTGTTTGTGTAAAACAGTTCTGAATAAAATCGGTATTACTCATTGCACCAAAGTTATTAAGAACTTCAATCTGCTGATAATATGTATTTACACTTGAATGCAAAGGCATACCGGGAATATGCTGTGCATATGTAACAGCAGAGTTCACAAGATTAGAATCAAGATGAAGAGTATTTGTAAGAGGAGCAGAAATACTGTAAAAGATACCCAGCATAACAAGCATTGGAACAATACTTGTAAGGCATCCTGAAGAAGGATTTACTCCCTCTTTCTGATACAGCTTTTGCATTTCCTCATTAGCTTTTACTTTATTATTTTTATACTTTTCCTTAATTTCCTGTTGCTTTTTTTGAAGTCTGGCATTGTTAGCCATTGCCTTTTGCTGTTTAATTGAAAAAGGGAAAAGTAAAATCTTAGCTAAAATAGCAAATATAATAATTGCTATACCGTAGTTTTGTACAAGATAAAAAATTGGCCACAAAACATAACCAAAAATACTTCCGAAGAAGTTGAATATTGCCATCTTATTTTCTCCTTTTGTTTTTCTCTTTCTTAGGAGGAACAGGATCAAAACCACCCTTTGAAAAAGGGTTACACCTTAAAATCCTCCAAATTGTCATTAATCCTCCCTTAAAAGCACCATGGGTACTTATTGCTTCAATACCATAGCTTGAACAGGTAGGATAATACTTACACTTGGAGCTTGTGTATGGAGATATACATTTTTTATAGAATTTAATAATTGCTATGAAAAACTTTTTCATAACTGTTCTTTCCTTAGAACATTTGCTTTTTTAAGGTGACTAATCATTTCTTTTTTTACTAGGGTACTTTTTACATATGGGGTTTTCCCTCTTGAAACAAAAACAATATCATAGCCCGGAATAATATCACTGTACAGATCAAACAAAGAGGCTCTTATCACCCTTCTAGCTCTGCTTCTCTGTACAGCATTACCAATCTTCTTGCTGGTAGTTATTCCGTACCTTTTTTCATTACTTCTGTTTTTTAGAACATAGGTTACAAGGGAAGTACCTACAAAGCTTTTGCCTTTTCGGTAGATTCTGAGAAAATCCCTGTTTTCTTTTAAAGTAACACCTTTTCCCATGTAATCACCTTTGAGAATAAAATAAAAAGAAAGACCACTTTAAAGTGGCCTTCATTTTAAGAAAATACTGATTAAATCTTTTACACATATTGTACATTTTTATTTTTTGCCAGAATATACAAACAAACCGCAGTAATGCTGACGCATTACAAAGATTTGGGTGCTTTTCGGCTGAAAATATGCAAACAAGATGTGCAAATAGCCTTCAGGGTGATTTATTCAGTGTTTTCTTAATAAGACAACTTCTTTCTACCTTTAGCTCTTCTTCTTGCTAAAACTTTACGGCCATTCTTTGTTGCCATTCTCTTTCTGAAGCCATGTTCTTTCTTTCTATGAAGCTTTTTAGGCTGATATGTTCTCAGCATAGAAAACCCTCCTTTCGGATTTACATTA
>JBJEPA010000061.1:0-2314 GCA_051880995.1 Ruminococcus sp. | reverse complement strand
GTTGATAAAATGAGCGTTATTGGAAAACAAATTAAAAAGTATCGCAAGGCTAAGGGTATTACTCAGGAACAACTTGGTGAAATGGTTGGCGTAACAACCCAGGCTGTGTCAAAATGGGAGCGTGGCGGTACCCCGGACGCAGAGCTACTTCCAAAATTGTCACAGGTGCTGAGTGTAAGTATTGATGCACTTTTTGGTCGTGAGGAGCAAAGCTCCATAGCTTCACTTGCACGCCAGATTTGCCAAATGCCAAACGAAGAGGCATATCGATATGCCTTCAGCATATGCTGGGCAATAGAAATTGGATTAATGCAGGATATTTCTATGCTTGATGATTTTCTCAACATATTCGTTGAGTACTCCGCAATTACCACAGACACAACAGATTATTTTGCAAAAATGATGCAGGACGGTGGCATTGCCACAGCTCGACTTTCCCCTGATTTTCACCATTTTTTCCTTATGGTTGAGCCTCAAAGTAGCATTAAGGATAAGATTACTGACTTGGATACTTTGTGCGGTGTGTTTAAGATTTTTTCTGACAAAAAGCTACTTCGCATTATTTTTTATATGTATTCACGGCTCAACACACCAATCGCAACATCATTAATCAGCAAAAACACAGGTATTGATATGTCCGAGGTTGACCGCTGTATGGAAATCCTTTGTAAAAATAATCTTGCCACCCGTAGTGTTGTTGCTACTGCCGATGGGGAGATTTACTCCTATATGTTTCATCAGGAAAGCTCTGTTATTCCGTTGCTGTGTTTTGCAGATGAAATTGCCAAGAGGGATTATCGTGACTTTGTGGGTTCATTTGACCGAACAAAGCCTCTCTTATAATCAACCAACAGTTTAGAATCATGTACTTTGGTTTAGTTTTTCAATAAATGGTTGCTTGAGTATATTCTAATCTCGTTTTATACTGATTATGAAAATATATTGAGGGGATGATGATTATGAAAAAAATACTTGCCATCATTTTGAGTTTAATACTGACGTTGTCACTTGCGTCTTGTTCATCTGAAAATGAAGAAAAAGACAGGGGAGATACCAAAGAAACAAAAGTGGCAACCATTACTGACGAAGTAAAAAAGAATATGGACAGCATACTGGAAAAGAAAAGCTTTGAAGGAATTGTTTGCCTTACAGAAAACGGTTCGGTGGTGTATCAGTCTGTAACAGGTAAAGATGAAAAAGGTTCTGATTTAACTATTGATTCTGCAATGTATATCGGCTCAATCTCTAAGCAGTTCTGCTCATCTGCGATTCTGTTTCTCCGTGACCAAGGAAAGCTAAGTGTGGATGACACCCTTGACAAATATTTTTCTGAATACAAATACGGCAAGGACATAACACTGAAAAATCTGCTATCTATGCGTTCGGGAATCTCTGATATGGCGGGCAATGTTAAGGGTATTTCTGCCGATAAAACCGAAGATGAAAATACCGAAATAATTAAAAAATGGATTTTTAGTCAGCCACTTGAATTTGAGCCTGACAGCAGTATTATGTATTGCAACTCCAACTACTTTTTGCTTGCAAATATTGTTGAACAGGTGTCGGAACAGTCTTATGAGGATTTTATACGTGAGAACTTTTTTGAACCTTTGGGTATGACTCATTCAGGATTTATTAAAGATGTAAAGGATGAGCCTGAATGGGCAAAGGGTCTGACTTATGACACTTTTACATTAGGTGAGGATTCCCAGGGACTTACAAAGGGTGCAGGTGACATTGTGTCAAACGCTTCTGATATGGACAAGTGGATGACAGGACTTAGCACAGGAAAGTTGATTTCCCTTGACAGTTACCGTGAGATGACTACCAACTATTCAACTGAAACTACTAAGGGATACGGATATGGTATGTTCGTTTCGTTTTTTGGCGGAGTAGGTCATTCGGGACTAATAGGTAATTATACCTCTTTTGATTATATAAATGAGGAAAAAGGCTATAACCTCTTTGTTTCCAGCAACAACAATTATATGGGAATCGAAAGCTTGCCATCAGAGCTACTTGGAGATTTAATCCAACAATAATTCAGATAAATTATAAAAAAGAGAATGAACCGGTTTTGTTTTCTGATTCAATCTCTTCTCTTTACTCATCAGTTCCGTAGAAAGATAGAACAAATTTCCAAATGGAAATCTCACATACACAAACTTTATGGTATGAAAATCGGCATACACACTACCTTTGTAATAATGTAACAGGTAATGTGTATGCCGTCTTTTGCTGTGTTTTTTATGCTGTAAATCCCACTAACCACTTGTAGGCTTGAGGGAAATATTCCGACCATGCTGCTTCGTTA
>JBJEPA010000060.1:0-10335 GCA_051880995.1 Ruminococcus sp. | reverse complement strand
CGGAGAATTCAACGGAAAATACTTTAACTATATTGCAGGCTTTGGAGCATTTACTCAGGTTGCCTACACCACATCACAAAATTTTAAAAACATACTTGGCAAAACCGCCTATGTACTTGAGGCAATTAAAAGCGTGCCAAAGATAAAGGGCATTGATGTTACCATTGAAACAGAAAAGAAGGAAATCAAGGGTAACTTTATTTACGGAATGATATGCAACACATTTTCTGTTGGAGGAATTATTAAAATCGGCAAGGATAATGTTGCCTTGGACGACGGAAAATTTGAGGCTGTTTTTGTTAAAAAGCCAAGTAACCTCTTTGAACTGCAAGAAACCATCAACGATGCCCTTGCCAGCAAGCTGAACAGCAAACACTTTGTATATGCAAGGGGAAACAGATTTAAAATTGAGGGCAAGGAAGAAATTGAATGGACCCTTGACGGAGAGTACGGCGGAAAGCACAAAACAGCCAACATACTTGACCACAAAAGGGCAATCGACTTTTTAAGACCGGAAAGCAAGAAAATAACTGAATAATTCAGAATTCACAAGGAATGAGGGTGATTAAAATTAGGGAAAAACATTTTATTAAAACAACTACTGCAATTAAAAGCAACCACACATTATATAGTATATTGAAATTTATCTACAAATTTCTGCCCTTTATTTTGTTTATCGGCTATCCTATAATGATTATTTATCTTCTTGTAGTGTGGGATTTGCGTTTTATAAGGGTGATAACAATTCCGGCATTTACTTTTTTAGCTGTAACCGTAATGAGGATTCTCATAAACCGTCCTCGTCCTTACGAAAGATATTCATTTACCCCTGTTTTCCCCAAAGACACCAAGGGCAAGAGCTTTCCCTCACGACACACCGCCAGCGCATTTATTATCTCTTATGCTTTTCTATACATAAATCCTGTGTTAGGTGTAATCAGCATGGTGATTTCAGCATTTCTGTCATTTTTAAGACCGGTTGTGGGTGTTCACTATGTGTCTGATATTGTGGCCGGATTTTTAATCAGCTCACTTTTTGGAATAGTTTTCTTCTTTATTATATAATTAGTATAAATTTAGTTTAATAAGTATTAAATTCGGGTGACCTTTTGGTTGCCCGATTTTTTTATTCTTAACCACCACTATGCCTTGCACTTTAAGTTACAAACAGTGCCCTTTTTGCGTAAATAAAGCCTCCCTCAGACGAGGGAGGTGGCACGCTTGCCCTCTCCCACTGCCTCCCTTGTGTAAAGGGAGGGGGACCGCTTGCGGTGGAGGGTTTGTCAGTAGGCAGTTGTGTTTAGAAATTATTTTGATAGGATTGAAATTCTTTGTTATATCTTAAGACAAATAAAGTTACAGAGAACACTTTTACAACCCCTCCGTCACCTTGACGGTGACACCTCCCCTTACACAGGGGAGGCTGACGAGGGGAGACTTTGGCGACAGCTTTTCTGGCGAAAACAGCAAACTCTTTGCCCCGTTGGGGCATTTCCCTTAGCAAGGGAATACCTCCTCCGAGGGAGCCTTTGTTAATGGACATTTTCTATACACACCAAAATTTCTGCACATAATATTTAAGGCAAGATATATAAATCACCTCACTTTTACCAAATATACTTTCAAATTTCCGCTTTTCTGCGCCTATTTTTTGATTGTTTTTGATTTTATTTGAATTTTTTTGAAAAAAATTGATAAAAAATGACTATTTTCTATTGACAAGCAGATTTTTTTATGTATAATTTAAAGCATAGAAGGTGATTACATGTTAACCGAAGAAAGATTTAATGCAATACTCTCCCTTTTAGAGGGAAAAAAAGCAGTCACCGTTCAGGAGCTATCCTCCCTGCTGAATATATCGGAATCAACTGTTCGCAGAGATTTAAACGCACTAAGCGAACAGGGCAGGCTGAACAAGGTTCACGGAGGAGCAACCGTTAAAAAGAACGACAACGGTGTTATCAGTACAGAAGAGGACATAAGAACAAAATCCACACATCATATGGCTGAAAAGGAGCTTATCGCAAAATATGCATCAACCCTTATCCGCAACGATGACTTTGTTTTTATAGATGCCGGTACAACCACCGAAAATCTGATTAACTTCATCCCAAGCTCCTGTAAGGCAACATTTGTTACAAGCGGTATTGTACACGCAAAAAAGTTGATTTACAAAGGGCTTAGGGCATTCGTAATCGGCGGAGAGCTAAAGCTTACAACCGAGGCAATTGTGGGAGTTACCGCTGTAGAAAATCTTAACAAATACAACTTTACAAAATGTTTTCTCGGTGCTAACGGAATTGACAAAAACCGTGGACTTACCACTCCCGACATTGATGAGGCAATACTGAAAAACAGAGCATATGAAAACAGCTACATTACGTATGTACTTGCCGACAGCAGTAAGTTCAACAGAGTTTTCGCTGTTAACTTCGGAACACTTAACAGAACATGCATAATCACAGACAAGCTGTCTGATGAAGAATACAAAAACTATACTGTAATAAAGGAGGTAAGCGAATGATTTATACCGTAACATTTAACCCGGCTATCGACTATGTTGTGGAGCTTGTCAGCTTTAACATTGGCGAGGTTAACCGCACCACAAGGGAATATATGAATCTTGGTGGCAAGGGTGTAAATGTTTCAAGAGTTCTGACTAATCTGGGTATCGAAAACACCGCCCTTGGATTTGTAGCAGGCTTCACAGGAGAGGCACTTAAGACAGGACTTGGGGAAATGGGTGTTAAAACCGATTTTATCAGGCTGAAAGATGGCAACACCAGAATCAATGTGAACATCAAGGGAATAACCGAAACCGACATAAATGCAAGAGGTCCCGAAATTTCTGATGAGGCGATTGATGAACTTTATAGCAAGCTTGATAACCTTAAAGATGGCGACATCCTTGTTCTTGCAGGTTCAATTCCCGCCTCTCTCCCATCGGATATGTACGAAAGGATAATGAGCAGGCTTTACGGCAAGGGTATAAAATTTGTTGTTGACGCAACAAAAGACCTTTTGATGAAGTCGCTGAAATACGAACCATTCCTTATTAAACCAAACAATCACGAGCTTGGGGAGGTTTTCGGAATTCAGCTAAAGAATGATGATGAAATCATCTACTACGCAAGAGAGCTTAAGAAAAAAGGTGCAAAAAATGTACTTGTTTCTATGGCGGGTGACGGTGCTGTACTTGTTGACGAAAATAACATTGCACACAGAATCGGCACACCAAAGGGCAAGGTTGTAAACTCCGTTGGTGCCGGAGATTCAATGGTAGCAGGCTTTCTCGCAGGTTATCTTGAAAATGGCGACTACCAACACGCACTAAAAATGGGAACTGCCTCGGGCAGTGCATCAGCCTTTTCGGAAGGATTGGCAACAAAACAGGAAGTAATGGATTTACTTAATAAAATCTAAAAAAATATACAGGAGGAAATTTTATGAGAATCGTTGATTTACTAAAATTGGATTGTATTGAATTAGGCGTAACACTAAATTCAAAATCCGAAGCAATCGACAAGCTTGTAGCCTTGCACGACAAAGCCGGTAATCTTTTGGACGCAAAGGCATACAAAGAGGGAATTTTAGCAAGAGAACAGGGCGGAACAACAGCAATCGGAGAGGGTATTGCAATCCCCCATGCCAAGAGTGACGCAGTTAAATCCCCTGCTCTTTCCGTTGTAACTGTTCCAAAGGGTGTTGACTACGGCGCACCTGACGGAAAGCCATCAGACCTTATCTTTATGATAGCAGCACCAAACGACGGTGATGTTCACCTTGAGGTTCTTGCAAGACTTATGACAATGCTTATGGACAAGGACTTCAAAAATAACCTTCTAAGTGCAAAGGACAAAAAGTCCTTTATCAAGGTTATTGACGACTTTGAAAAGGTAAAATATCCTGACGAGGCTCCAAAGGCAGTTAAAAAGAGTGGTTACAGAATTTTGGCTGTTACAGCCTGTCCAACAGGTATTGCCCACACATATATGGCAGCCGAGGCTCTGGAAAAAGCCGGCGAAGAGATGAATATCCCTCTAAAGGCAGAAACAAACGGCTCAGGCGGAGCAAAAAATGTACTTACAGCAGAAGAAATTGCAAACTGTGACGGAATCATCGTTGCCGCCGACAAAAATGTTGAGATGGCAAGATTTGACGGAAAGCCTGTTCTTTCTGTAAAGGTTGCAGACGGTATCCACAAGCCACAGGAATTGATTGAAAGAATTGAAAGCGGTAGCGTTCCTGTTTATCACCACCACGGTGGAAAGGCTGAATCAACCTCCGAAAGTGGTGAGGGTGCAGGCAGAAAGGTTTACAAGCACCTTATGAACGGTGTTTCCCATATGCTCCCATTCGTTGTAGCAGGCGGTATCTTCATTGCCCTTGCTTTCCTTATTGATACAATCGCAGGTCACGGTGCAACAGGCGGCGGAGACTTTGGTACTATTGAACCGGCAGCCGCATTCTTTAAGACAATAGGCGGATTTGCCTTTAACCTTATGGTTCCAATCCTTGCCGGATTTATTGCAATGAGTATTGCCGACAGGCCTGGCTTGCTTGTTGGCCTTGTAGGCGGTTTTCTCGCAACAAGCGGTGCAACCTTTGCTATCCCCGGCGGTGGCGACGGCACAATCCCATCCGGATTCTTAGGCGGACTTCTGGCAGGTTTTGCAGGCGGATATATGATGCTCTTTATCGAAAAGCTTTGCGACAAGCTTCCTCATTCCCTTGAGGGTATCAAGCCTGTACTTATCTACCCACTTCTCGGACTTGGCGGAATTTCAGTAATTATGTGTGCTGTTAACCCAATTATGGGTGTTATCAACTCAGGTATGTCAGACGCTCTTACAGCAATGAGCAAGGTTGACGGACTTATGATTCCACTTTGTGCACTTCTCGCCGGTATGATGGCTATTGATATGGGCGGTCCTTTCAACAAGGCAGCTTATGTATTTGCAACAGGTATGCTTTCAACACAGACCGAAGCCGCATATATGATTATGGCTGCAGTTATGATTGGCGGTATGGTACCTCCTATTGCAATCGCACTTTCCAACACATTCTTCAAGAACAGATGGACAGTTGAGGAAAGAAAGAACTCAACAGTTAACTACATTATGGGTCTTTCATTCATCACAGAGGGCGCTATCCCATATGCAGCAGGTCATCCACTTCAGGTTATTCCATCCTGTATTGTAGGCTCAGCAAGCGCCGGCGCACTTTCAGCTCTCTTTGGATGCACATTAAGAGCTCCTCACGGCGGTGTGTTCGTATTTGCTGTTGTAGGCAACTGGTACTGGTATATCCTCGCACTTGCAGTAGGCGCAGTAATTGGTATGCTTATGCTTGCATTATTAATGAAAAAAAAGGCAAAATAAATAATAAAATATTATAAATTTTCAATTAATATATTGATAATAATCCACATATATTGTATAATATTTGTGATAGATTTGATTCAAAGGAGCAATTAAAATGATATCACAAACATTTACTATTACTAATAGTCAAGGTTTTCATATGAGACCGGCAGGAACTTTTACCACAGCTATGGGCAAGTACCAAAGCTCTGTAACCGTAATTAAAGACGGAAACAGAATTGACGGTAAAAGCATTATGAATCTTATTGCAGCCTGCATTAAGTGTGGCACAGAAATCACTCTTGAGATTGACGGTGCTGACGAAGAGGCTGCAATGAAGGAAGCATCTTCCCTTATTGAAAGCGGTTTTGGTGAATAACAAATAAATTATTAGTTTAGTTACAAAAGCAGGAGAATTATT
This sequence comes from Ruminococcus sp., assembly GCA_051880995.1. Lineage (GTDB taxonomy): Bacteria > Bacillota > Clostridia > Oscillospirales > Acutalibacteraceae > Ruminococcoides. The sequence goes on along the minus strand of JBJEPA010000060.1, from coordinate 4,551 downwards.
AAGATGATAATTCTCCTGTTCTTCATATAGAGGTGATTTTATGCTAAAAGGAATTAACGCATCAGAGGGTATCGGCATTGGTAAGGTTATGCTTATTGAAGAGGTTAACCTTAGCTATGAAAAGAAGAAAGTAACAGATACTCAAGGTGAAATTGAAAGATACCGCAATGCTCTTGACGCTTTTTGTAAAAAGACAGAAAAGCAGGCGGAAAATATTAAGAAAACTGTTGGTGAAAAGGAGGCGGAAATCCTACTTGGTCATCTGCTTATGATTAAAGACCCGGGAATGAGCAGTTCCATTGAGGGCAACATCACCAATGGGTGTTGTGCCGAGGAGGCTGTGGAGCAGGTTTGTGATATGTTTATCGGCATATTCTCTATGGCTGATGACGAGCTTACAAAGCAGAGAGCCTCAGACATTGAGGACATTAAAACAGGTCTTATCGCCACACTGCTTGGCAAGGAGGAGGCTGACATCGCCTCTGCCCCCGGGGGAACTGTTCTTGTAGCAAAGGATTTAACACCATCAATGACCTCCTGTATTGTAAAGGAAAACATTGTTGGCATTGTAACGGAAATCGGCGGAAAGACAAGCCACTCTGCAATTCTTGCAAGGGCTATGGAAATTCCTGCTGTACTCTCCGTTGACAACGCCTTTGAAATCCTAAACAACGGTGACGAAATTATTGTTGACGGAAGCCACGGCGAAGTAATCGAAAACCCAAGTGTTGGTGAAATATCTGCCTACAGGGACAAAACTATCCTCTTTAAAAAGGAAAAGGAAGAGCTTAAAAAATTCCTTGGCAAAGAAACTGTTACATCAGACGGTGTTAAGGTTGAGCTTTGTTGTAACATTGGCAAGCCTGACGACGCAGACGCTGTTATCTCCAAAACAGGCGAGGGCGTTGGACTTTTCAGAACAGAATTCCTCTATATGGACAGCACTTCACAGCCAAGCGAGGATGAACAGTTTGAAGCGTATAAAAAAACAGCCCTTAAGCTTGGCGACAAGCCTCTCATTATCCGTACTCTTGATGTTGGCGGTGACAAGGACATTCCTTACCTTGGACTAAAGAAAGAGGACAATCCGTTTATGGGCTTTAGAGCTGTGAGATACTGCCTTAACAGACCTGACATTTACAAGCCACAGCTTAGAGCTTTGTTAAGGGCTAGTGCCTTTGGCAACATTAAAATTATGGTTCCACTTGTAACATGTCTTGAAGAATTTACCGGTGTAAAAGCACTGATAAAGGAAATTATGGCTGACCTTGACAAAGAGGGTATCCAGTACAACAAGGATATTGAAATCGGTGTTATGATAGAAACCCCGGCAGGTGCAATGGTTGCAGACCTTCTTGCTGAAGAGGCTGACTTTTTCTCAATCGGCACCAACGACCTTACAGGCTACACAATGGCTGTTGACAGAGGGAACCCTGATGTTGCCTACCTCTATTCCCCATTCCAGCCTGCTGTTTTAAGAATGATTAAGAAAACCATTGAGGAGGGCAACGCAAAAGAAATCCCTGTTGGTATGTGTGGCGAGGCAGCATCCGACCCACTTCTTATTCCACTTCTTATTTCATTTGGTCTTGACGAATTTTCAGTAAGTGCAACATCTGTACTGAAAACAAGAAAAATCATTTCCCTGTGGAGTAAAAAAGAGGCTGATGAGGTTGCCAAAAAAGCTATGACGCTAAAAACCGAAAAAGAGGTTGTTGAGTACCTCACCTCTGTTGCAAAGTAAAAATAAAGCAAAATATCAATATAGGGTGTATCAAGTAAAATACTGAATACACCCTATATATTTAACGAAAACATTATGTAAAATTAATATGATTTCATACAAATTCCATATAAATATACCACTATCATTATTGACAAAGAGTATTGATATGGTGTAAAATGAAATATGGTAAAAAACTAAAGAAACACTGATTAAATCATTTGCACAGATTATGCAGTCAGATTTTTTGTCGGTTAGTTCAAAAAACCGCAGGAATACCGGCGTACTCTGAGGATTTTTTTGGCTAAGCGACAGAAAATATGCAAACAAGATGTGTGAAGTGATTTATTCAGGGTTTCCCTAAGTAAGGAAGTATATACATATGTACAAAATTTTAAAAAAAGAGGTGCTAAACCCCACCGTTACAAAAATGGTGATTGACGCACCGCTAATCGCAAAAAAAGCAGAACCGGGTCAGTTTATTATTCTCAGAACTGACGCAGACGGGGAGAGAATCCCCCTAACCGTAGCTGATTACGACAGAGAAAATGGCACAGTTACAATCATTTTCCAGATTGTTGGTGCTACAACTAATCAGCTTAACACTCTCAACGAGGGCGACTACATTCAGGACTTTGTTGGACCTCTGGGCACACCTACCAAAACAGAAGGTCTTAAAAAGGTTGCTGTTGTGGGCGGTGGCGTAGGTTGCGCTATTGCCTACCCTGTTACCAAAAAGCTTTATGAACAGGGTGTTGAAGTTCACTCTATTGTAGGCTTTAGAAACAAAGACCTTGTTATCCTTGAGGACGAGTTTAAGAGCCACTCAAATGTTTTTAAGCTTATGACAGACGACGGCTCCTACGGTGAAAAGGGTCTTGTTACAAATGCCCTTGAACAGCTTATAAGTGAGGGTAACCAGTATGATGAGGTTATCACCATCGGTCCACTTATTATGATGAAATTTGTAAGCCAGCTCACTAAACAGCACGACATCAAAACTGTTGTTTCAATGAACCCAATTATGATTGACGGAACAGGTATGTGCGGTGGTTGCAGGCTTACAGTTGGTGGCGAAACAAAATTCGCCTGTGTTGACGGTCCTGACTTTGACGGTCACAAGGTTGACTTTGACGAGGCTATCAAAAGAGGTCAGATGTACAAGGACTTTGAAAGACACGCTTACGAAGAAAGCTGTAACCTTCTAAATAAGGAGGTAGAATAAGATGCCAAATATGAAAATTCCAAGAACAGAAATGCCACAGCAGGACCCACAGGTTAGGGCAAAGAACTTTTTAGAGGTTGCCACAGGCTACACAATGCAGATGGCTCTTGACGAGGCAAGCAGATGCCTTAACTGTAAGCACAAGCCTTGCGTTGCAGGCTGTCCTGTTAACATTGACATTCCTGACTTTATCCAGAAGATTAACGAAGAAAACCTTGAGGGTGCTTATCAGGTAATCAGCGAAAGTTCCTCCCTACCGGCAGTTTGCGGTAGAGTTTGTCCTCAGGAATCACAGTGCGAAGCCAAGTGTGTTCGTGGCATTAAGACAGAGCCTGTTGCTATCGGCAGACTTGAAAGATTTGTTGCTGACTATCACAACGAGCATAACACAGAAAAGGCTGTTAAGCCTGAATCTAACGGTCACAAGGTTGCTGTTATCGGTAGTGGTCCAAGCGGTCTTACCTGTGCAGGTGACCTTGCAAAGAAGGGCTACGAGGTTACTATCTTTGAGGCTCTCCACACAGCCGGCGGTGTTTTGCAGTATGGTATTCCTGAATTCAGACTTCCAAAGGCTATCGTAAACAAGGAAGTTGACAACCTTAAGGATTTAGGTGTTGATGTTCAGACAAATATGGTTATCGGTAAGGTTCTTTCCATTGACGAGCTTATGGATATGGGCTATGAGGCTGTATTCATCGGCAGCGGTGCAGGACTTCCAAGATTTATGAATATCCCCGGCGAAAACCTTAACGGCGTTTACTCTGCTAACGAATTCCTCACAAGAGTTAACCTTATGAAGGCTTACAGGGGCGACAGCCCAACACCAATTATGCACGCAAAGAGAGTTGCAGTTGTTGGTGGTGGTAACGTTGCTATGGACGCTGCAAGGTCTGCATTAAGACTTGGTGCAGAAGAGGTTAACATCATTTACAGAAGGTCAGAAAATGAGCTTCCCGCAAGAGCAGAGGAAGTTCACCACGCTAAGGAAGAGGGCATCATCTTCCGCACACTCACCAACCCAACAGAGATTATCGGTGACGAAAACGACGCTGTAACAGGCATCAAGTGTGTTGAGATGGAGCTTGGCGAACCTGACGCAAGCGGAAGAAGAAGACCTGTTGTAAAAGAGGGTTCAGAGTTTACAATTCCAATGGATTGTGTAATTATGTCAATCGGTACTTCACCTAACCCACTTATCAAGCAGACAACAGAGGGACTTGATACTCAATCCTGGGGCGGAATTATTGCAGACGATGACGGACTTACAAGCCGACCATTCGTATATGCAGGCGGTGACGCTGTAACAGGTGCCGCAACAGTTATCCTGGCTATGGGTGCCGGTAAAAAGGCAGCCGCAGCTATTGACGAGGCAATTAAGAATAAGTAATCCCACCTATAAACTATAAAATTATGCCGACTGAAAAAACAGTCGGCATTTTTTTTGCTATAATAAAAGGCTCCCTCGGAGAAGGTATTCCCTTGCTAAGGGAAATGCCCCAACGGGGCAAAGGGTTTGCTGTTTTCGCCAGAAAAGCTGTCACAAAAGTTTCCCCTCGTCAGCCTCCCCTGTGTAAGGGGAGGTGTCACCGTCAAGGTGACGGAG
>JBJEPA010000059.1:0-10371 GCA_051880995.1 Ruminococcus sp. | reverse complement strand
GATCTACAAGCATATCAAAATCAAAGGGAACACCGCTTTTCTCAACAAGCCACTGAATATTTTCTCGGTTGATTATGTAGATGTCAGCATCTGCATTAAGGGCTGCAATTCTTTCTGTTTCGGTTCCTACAGCCACAGAGTATTTCAGATTTTGCAAATGCTCCCATTTCTTAATTTCATCACACCAAGTGTTTTTTGCAACTCTGAGTGGTGCGATCACCAGCACCTTACGCACCTCAAAGCTGTCAAACAACAGCTCGTTTACTGCAGTCAGTGTAATTGAAGTTTTACCTAAACCGCAATCCAAAAACAAAGCTGAAATAGGGTGTGACTTCAAATATTCAATAGCATACTTCTGATAGCTATGAGGTTCGTATTTCATCAATTATCCCTCCAATCTGCTCTGCATCATCAAGCACATACACTTTGAAACCGAGTTTTTGAAGTAATCTATGCCTTGCCTTTTGTAAAGGGCGAGGCTTTTTATTTGTTGCTTTCACTTCCACAAAGGCAAGCTTTCCAAAAGGCAAAAGTACAAGCCTGTCCGGAACTCCATCAAAACCAGGTGAAGTAAATTTAAGGCATAACCCACCTGCAAGCTTTACAGACTTTACAAGTTTATTTTCTGTTTCTTTTTCACGCATTTGTGCCACCTCCATAATACAAATTTCAAGGTGGTGTCACCTTAAGACTGTCATTTCCAATACTTTTATATATAGATTAAATTTTTATCTATATAGTAAAGGATAGTAAGAAACAGTCATTAAGTGACACCAAGACCGCAATTATTCTTCTTTCATAAAATCTGCTTTAAGTTTTAAGCCTTTAACATATCTGCCTTTCTTGTCACGGTATCTTTCAAATCCGATACTTTCAAGGGCAGTATAGAAATCTGTTGTGCTACGAATAAACTCACCCACTTGGGTACAGAAAATTCTATACTCGTTGTAAACCTCGCCCGACTTTGCCACATAGGAAGGGTCAAGCTCGCACCTTTCACTTAAAAAGTAGGAAAGCCAATCGTTACTTTCTTTATAATGCTCAATGGCATCACAAACCTTATCTGGAGGGGCAATCTTGTAATTATCTACAATAACCTTTCTCGCACCTTCAATCACCCAAGAAAGAATTGCTCCGCCTGCATTTTCAAAAAGATAGTCAGCATAGTTTTTGATATCTGCACTTCCCTCAATTTTTGCATCAAAGGGAATTACAATCAGTCTTCTCCAAGTACCCTTATCTATAGCACCGACCTTTGGCAAGTGGTTTGTATAAAGAACAAGTGTATGTGTAGGAGTATATGAGAACGGGTCTTTATACTTCTTTTCAGCGTAGATTTCATCGGTAGAACAGAGTTGTTTTACATTTGCGGTGTTTAATCTCATACCTTCTTCAAGTTCAGACGCAATAAGCATTCTTTTACCTTTTGCCTCTGCAAGTTCAGGCTTTACATTTCTTCTGCATCCAACGGTCAGCATATCCGCTGAAATGTTACCCGAATATGTACCAAGCACTCTTGCTATAACATTCCAAAAGGTACTCTTACCATTACGACCTTCTCCATATGCGATAATTAGAGCCTCCACATACACCTTTCCGATTGCAGATAACCCAACCATTCTTTGAACATAATCAATAAGGTCTGCATCTTTTAAAAAGAAAGTATCAAGTGCTGACTCCCAAATATCCATTCCATCACTTGACGGGTCAACGGTTGTCTGCTTTGTAATTAAATGCTCCGGACTATGTTCCATTGGGAACTTCAATCCTTGTCTTAAATCATAGGTGAAAGTCGGTGTGTTTAGCATAAACTCATCTGCATCAAGATTTCTCTGCTCCACCTCAAGCATTGGGCGAGCCTCTTTTAATGTTGCTGAAATACACTTTGTATCTCTTCGTTTAATTGCATATTTTTTATAAGTAACGGCATCTTCATACATTTCGTATGTATGAGCCTGTTCTTTGTTAAACATTTGCACAGCCTTTTTCGGCCCCACAGACACAAGAATCTCCATACCGCCATTCTTTACAAGTTTGTCCATAGCTTTCTTCATTTCGACTTCAGCCTCTTCAAGCTGTCTTTCGGTCAAATCCTGAGAAACACCTTGTGACTTTGGTTTCGACTCCTCCCAAAAACTTCCGTTGTAAACCATATAATCAGTAGATGGGGAATAACGAAGAATATCCTTGTATTCCTTTGCAAGGACTGTAGCCTGTCCTACATCGGAGAAATCTTCCGGCTTTAATTTGCAATCAGAATTGTACTGTTCGGGTGGAATATACCCGTCCTGTTTTGCAACCTTGTTGCCAAATTTTATTGCACTATTCCATATAACTAACAGTTCATTTTCGTGCAGAGGCGGATTGCAAAGCTCCGCTTTTTTAAGGAAAATCTGATAAGCATCTTCTGTGTTTCCGTATCTTTTTATAATCTTGCCTGCAATATGACTCATGGTGCTGTTACGCTGTCCTTCAGGCACTTGCTCAAGACTTGCATCAAAATCAGCAAATCTGTCCTCTTCAAGAAAGTCCACAATGGTTTTATCTCCTTTATAGAACTCTACTTCCGTACTGTCATTTCCATAAAGGAAACGAGCCGAGTCTAATGCATTGGTATCAAAATAGGGGAAAGCACCTGCAATTTTCTTTTTCAGTTCTGCATACTCCTTCTCATCTGATACAACTTCAACGGGGAAGAAGATGTGAAATCTCGGTCTTGCCGACTTATCTCCCTTTGGCAAGTTGTGGTGTCTGCTGTAAGATACGGCAAAAGCAACACCCGGTATTTCAAGTGCAATATCAAGAGGTGTAACCCATTCATCCGCTTTATCTAAATGGTCATTATCGCAATCAAGCGGAATACAGTCAGAGAACTCAAAATTGTCCTTACTGCGGTAGTTTCCTTTATATTTTGCAGTTACATGGTCCATCTTCGTTGCCGCAATGAAGGATTCCTTATCGGTAACAATCATCTTATTGGGATACAGACAGTTCCCACTGTTACCGACACAGTTTGCGGTGTATATAGTGAAATTAAGCATATTCGTTTACCTCCTTCATCAAATGGTCAAACCATCTGATCTTCATTCTTCTTTTCTTTGCTACACCAATCTCACGAGCCATACCACAGCTTACTACTCCACCAAAAACCCATAACTCCGTGCATTTCCCGAGGAGTACATAATTAAAATGTATAGCCATTTCTCTTTCAAATTCGTTTTTATCGTCCATAAATTGCGGATACAGAAGATGCGGAGTTACCGGAATGGCATTGTTTTCTACAGCAAATCTGCTATATGTCTTTGCATTCTTTACATTATTTTCAATGTCACCTGCATATGGACTGCATACATACACCAACGGAAGATAGGCAGCCTTTTTATCAGCTGCCTTTTCTTCACGATGGATATTGGTAAGAGCCTCATATGTAGTCGGGTCAAAGTATCCTTCATAGTTAAACTTATCAACACCCATATCTCTTAATCCTCCTGTTCGATAACCGGTAGGATGCCCTCGTTCTTCAAAAGGTCATAAAGGAAAAGTCTGCCCTTCTGTGTCCAATAGGTATGCATCACACTTCTGTTATCATCGATTGCATAAGTACGGGACTGTGTGTATCCGCACTCTGCATACTGCTGATATAAGAGCCAGGTTTTTCTGAACTTGTACTGAACTCCCAGTTCGTGAAGAAGTTCATTAAACTTGCGACCGCTCATACCGTAGTCTTTTGCAATCTGTGTAATTGGTACTGTGTTCTTGTTCTGTAAAATAAGGTCATAGTAGCTTGCCTTTGGCTGGAGTTCTGCAATCTGCTGACGCTGAACAAGAGTCAGACATTCAAGTTGTTTTCTTCTCTCGCGCTCTTCTTTAAGTTGGGTAAGTACTGCAATCGCAAGATCGGGATTCTCCAAAATCTCATCAATAGCATACATTCCGTGCTTACGGATTGCCGGAAGAACCTCTGCTGTTACCCAGCGTTTGAACTTTCTCGCATTAGGCATCTTGCTTGAGAGGATAAGACTGTAAAGACCGGATTCATTGATGATAGTCAAATCTTGAACACCGCCAAGGGTGTCGCATTTTGCTACTCCCTTGTCTTCATCATCAACGTGCTTGTTGATAGCATCTCTCGGATTGCTGTAACCAAGAATAGTTGCAACATCCTTAGCAACAAACATAACCCCACCGTTTACTGTGGTTGTTCTTACAGAGCCGAACTCTGCGTTGTTAAACACTTGTAATTCCATTCGAATTACCTCCTACTATAATGTTTTAGAGGTGTCACCCTCCTACCTGGTAGCCTTGGGAGAAGGGTTAAAAGGACGTTTTTTCAAAAACTTTTTTTAATTTATTGATTGCACGTCTGTATCGATGACTCACATTGTTTGGCTCGTCACCGATTTTCTCTGCGTACTCACTTACAGTTAAGCCGTCAATGACGATTGCAATAACCATTTCTGCAGTTGCAGGTTTGAGGTTTTTATAAAGTAAGTCACAGTAGTATTCATAATCAAATTGTTCTTTTGTTTCATCAATGCATTTTGTATAAGCTGATTCATCAACAGCTTTTTCTTTGATAGCTTCTTCAGTATTTATTTCAATCTCGCCATCTTTTTTCACGACTTTTGCATCACCAGAATGACGGTTATGCCTGTGCCAGTTGTTGTAATCAGGACGATTGAATTTTACTTCGATTTCTTCCTGAATTCTTTTTTCGTAATCACCCTGACTTTCTTCTTCTGAAATTGAGATGTTTAACCATTTTTCCAATTCCATGTTTTCGACCTCAAGTGTCTGATACTCGTTCTCGTAACGAATCTTGATTCTCATAAAGTTCCTGCCTTTCTGCCTGGTTCTTGCAGAAGGGCATAGGAAACAAATAGGGTCGGTGCTTATAGAAGTACCGACCCATGAATTGCCTGAAAAAGGACATAAGGAAATAAGGGTACCTCTATCACACCTTCCACAGGTTGTCCTGTGGTTGATGTCGATATCTGTATCCCAATGCCCTTATAGCTAATCAGGCCTTGTGATATTTATTTTTTAAGTGCCTCTGGCACTTAGTTGAATCCACCTAATGAACTCAACTAAAGGTCAGAGAGGTAAAATAACTGCATTTGTAAATTTTCTCTGCAAACGCATATTAACAAACTGTGAAAGTGTAGATTTTTGCATTCTTTTCTGATATAATATTGGGTAGAACAATTTCCCAATACAGCCTTACAAATAGCAAGCACTCGCTGTTTGCTTTCTACACTACCCAGTATATATAAGTGGGTAGGTGGAACTCGGTGGTTTGGGTGGACTTAGGTGGTCTTAGATTTTTTAAGGTGGTGATATCCGTGAGATTTAAAATCTTTGCTAGAAAACTAAAACGAGTTATTGGTGGTAAAAGCAATGCTCAACAATTCACACGATCACTTTTCGAATATATGATTAAAGATGATGCTTGCGTTCTTTTAGACGATATCAAATCAGAAACATTCAAGTCATATTATTCTGAAAATACAGGCTTATCGAATATCGCGGCTACTGTTTTGTCACACCTTGATGATGAATATAAATTTCCAGAGTATCTCGAAAGCCTTGGTGCTAACACCCTCCAATTACTTGTAGATGAATTTATAGATGATATCCCAGATATCAATGCTGTTAATGCTTCTACCAAGATTACTGACTTGTTTTTAGAAATTTTAAAAGAAGCCTCGGGCAAGAAAAAAAGCACTCCGAAGAGTGCTGATAAAACCCCACATGATATTCTTGAAGAAAAGATACTAGCATCTGGACAAGCGGTAGCCGATGCGTGGGGAAACGCAGTATGCAACCTGGTAGATGGATTAAATAAAAGCAGTGTTGCCGGAGCAACAAGTATTCAGCTTCCTGAAGAACAGGCAGACGAATCACCCTATTCTGCAGAAGACAATTTACTGCTGCAAGAGTTCACAACAGATTATGATGAAATTATGGTTGTTCTCATCGGAGAAAAATATGCTGAATCATTAATCGACATGACTCTGCCTTGTAAAATAAAAGACTTGTATGAAAATAAGTGGATTTCAAAAGCAGATACATTTGCTGATCCATCTTTAAAGTCGTATGTTTTTGGTTTGCTTGGCGAATTAAACAATATAAGTAACAGCCTTTTAGTCAATGGCTCTGTCACTCCTTCTTTAGGAAATGCCAGAACCAAAATACGCAATTTGTATGTAAAGCTTCATCCCGACCAATTTGCAGGGGCATTCCCATATGATGCATTTATTGATGATTGGAACGATGGAGAATTTTAACACACAGAAAGGAGGATGCCGATGCCATCAATTGATGAATCCATCCGTAAAATAGACAACGTCATATGTAGGCATTTAGATGAAATAGAAAACAATTCTCGTGGTGTTATTTCTCAAGATATTTTAGAGCAGCTGACAAAGTTCGTAAATCACGTCATGCTCAAGTTTTATGCCAACGGCAGAGAAATACCTATCACTGCCGAAAACATAGCAAAGGCCACCGAGTTTGCACAGATAAACAGTGAATTATACACTTTGTATAAATTCCATAATTACCTGGAAGTAGTCACTACACAATATACTTTGGATGAAGACGGTTCTGAACGATTAATGCTGAAGTATTATCAATACCTATTAGAAGCCAAAAACCTCATCTGGCACTACTTTGGTATAGAAGTATTACATAACATAGACAAGTTTCCTCTTCATTTAGATGATACTTTACAGGAATACTATAAAAAGATTTCTGAAAAAATAGAACGACATCCCGTGTCATTACACAGTGACAGTAAAGATAAATACTATATTCAGAAAATTAAGCCACTGTTTGTAAACAGGCACATATATTACGAAATCACATTTACACCAATAGATGATAGAAAAAACAAGTCCAAATCTAACAGAGTAATTGCTTTTACTAAACTTCCAATCAAAAGCAATTACGCATCAAAGTTTCATCTCGTACATGAGACTATCGAGATATTAGGAAAAACAATGCCTATCATCATTATTGACGGCTGGGAGGTCTCCATTCGTGACTGTGAATTTCAAAATTTTATTAAACTGATAAAAGGAGAGAAAAAAAGAGTACCATATCCAGAGCAACGCTTAATCTGTGAGTTCCTTACCAGAACAAAATACACTTTGACTGCTCTAATGGACTTCCCGGATAAAGCATATGATAGGCTTACTCTTGAATGGAAAAATAGCCTTAAATCTATGGTATTTATTCCTATTTTAGATTACTGCAGAGAACTTATCCGAAATGGTCGTAATGGAAAGAATGTGTTGCGATACCTTCTCTATAACATGAACAATGTTATTATTAAAGGCCAATATTCAGACGGATACTATAGCAAATACTATGAAGAATGGATACATGCCGGAAACAGTTATCTTTCTAATTTGTACTTATCAAACGGTTGCAGGCAGTTTGACTCTTTACCATTTAACAGATCTCCTGTTGGTCATAATCCAAAATTAGGTGCTGTTTTTGATTGTATTCCGTGTAAAGACAAACGCCCAGAATTGTTCGCAAGATTTATAAGGAACAACACTGAAGGTAGAGGACAACTCTTTACTGATGTTGATGAACTAGGTAATTTTCCTGATTACCCAAGACTCATCGAACAGTATAACGATAGCCTTTATTCAGGGCACAGACCTGAAAGTGATTTAATGCTTGAACATAATCAAGTATTTATAAACGATTACAAACTCGATACTTGCACTGTAATTGAAAAATTACAAGAGTTGGCAGAATCAGGTATTGAGAACTACAGTGCCGATGTTGAAATTTGGCTGATGTTCGATGATTACGAAATTGACTCCGATGAAAAGAAAGACATCATCACCCGTATATTTTCGGAATCAAAGGTTGGTGTGATATACGGTTCAGCAGGTGTAGGAAAATCTACGCTAATAAACCATGTTTCTCACTACTTAAATGATGATTCCAAACTATACCTTACACAAACAAATCCAGCAAAAGAGAACCTGATGCGAAAGATTGATGCAGAAAATACAACTTTCTCAACAATTGAAAGTTTCAAACGTCAAGGCTCTGCTTTTATGAAATATAAATTATTGGTTATCGATGAGTGTAGTACCGTAAGCAATAAAGATATGGTTGAGGTTCTTCAAAAGGCAAATTTTGAAATGCTTTTATTGGTTGGAGATACTTATCAGATTGATGCGATTCAATTTGGAAATTGGTTCTCGGTATTAAAAGCATTTTTACCAGAAAGTGCTGTATTTGAACTAACCCAGCCCCATCGAACAAAGGATGAACGATTACTTGAACTGTGGGATAAGGTCAGACAGATGGATGATACTGCAAAAGAAGTCATCGAAAGAGAAAGCTACTCCTTAAAAGTAGATGAAACCCTGCTCTCTTCACTTGAACCTGGCGAAGCTATCCTCTGCCTAAACTATGATGGTTTATATGGAATCAACAACATCAATAGATTCCTACAGGAAAGCAATCCTAACCCCGCTGTTCAATGGGACATTCAACAGTATAAAGTTGGAGACCCGATTCTCTTCCTTGATTCGGATAGGTTCTTCCCTGTCATACACAATAATATGAAGGGAATCATAAAGGGAATTGAAATCCTAGACCCAGACACCCATGAAGAACGAATTCAGTTTGATGTTGAGATACCTAAGGCAGTAGATGAAAGTGATCTCCGGCGTATTAATCTCGAACTACTTGAATGTTGGGAAAGCGAAGGAAAATCGTTAGTTAGATTTTGTGTTCACAAATTAAAGAGTGCTGACGAAGATGGAGATGAAAGTACCTCATTCACTGTTGTACCATTCCAAATTGCTTATGCTGTATCAATACACAAAGCACAAGGTCTCGAATATGACTCTGTAAAGATAGTTATTACCGATGAAGTTGAGGAACTTGTAACACACAATATCTTCTACACTGCTATCACAAGAGCCAGGGAAAAATTGAAAATCTACTGGACACCAGAGGTTGAAGAAAAGGTAATCAATAGAATCAAGCCACGTGATATCAGTAAAGACGTGGAGCTTTTGAGAAACTATCTTACCGATAACCAGCAAGAAGATTCATTTGATTTTTGGCTATAAAACAAGGAGGTTGATTATGCGAATCAGTTATAACAAATTGTGGAAAATGTTAATCGACAAAGAAATGAATAAAAATGATTTAAAGGACGCCGCCGGAATCAGTGCAGCTTCCATAGCCAAACTTGGCAAAGGTGCAAACATCACAACTGATGTTCTTCTCAAAATCTGTGAGGCTATGGATTGTAAATTAGAAGACATCATGGAAACAATAAAGGATTAGGAGTTGATAATGCCGATGAATCGCAATACATCCGTAGAACTCACAAATATGTGTATGGTCTACGATAATAACGGCAATGTCCTAGTTGAGGAAAAAGTCGGTAAGAACTATCAAGGTTTAATCTTCCCTGGCGGTCATGTTGAAAATAGAGAATCCGTTGTTAGTTCAATGATTAGAGAAATAAAAGAAGAAACCGGATTAACCATATCCAATCTTGAGTTTTGTGGCATTAAAGACTGGGTTGAAGAAGATGGCTCCCGTTATATGGTGTTCTTGTATAAAACTAATGTCTTTTCAGGTACTATCCAATCATCATCCGAAGGTGATGTTTTCTGGATGCCACTTGAAGAATTAAAACAAAAAGAAACTCTATGGCATTTAGATAAAATGCTTGAGATATTCTGTGGTAACGGAGTAACCGAATTGTACTTTGACAGGAATGCAGGTGCTAAAGAGCCAGAACTAAACTAATTAGGAGGTACAATTATGGGCGAAATAATAACATTTGATAATAATTCACCTGAAATTCAATACCTCTGCAAGAAAGATAAACGATTAGCAAAAGTAATATCTATGATTGGTTCTATTACATATGAGACTCATGATGAAGATCCATACGAATTTCTTATTCATGAAATCATAGAACAAATGCTATCCGTCAAAGCCGGAAACAAGATATTTTCTAGGTTAGTAGACTTATGTGATGGCAAAATCACACCTTCAAAGGTAGACAAATTAACCAACGAACAAATAAAAAGCATTGGAACAGCAAATTCCAAAGTGTCTTTCATTAGAAGTATTACAGATGCAGTACTCAATGGTGATTTAGATTTTGACTCACTAAAAGAAATGAACGACTCCGATGTTTTTAAGTACCTAACATCATTTAAGGGAATTGGAAAATGGACAGCTAATATGTATTTGATTTTCGTTCTTAACAGAATGGATATCCTACCTACCAACGATGCTGCTTTCGTACAATCCTATGAGTGGCTTTATAAAACGAATGATTGTTCTGATATATCAATACGCAACAAATGTAAA
>JBJEPA010000058.1:0-10398 GCA_051880995.1 Ruminococcus sp. | reverse complement strand
CATATGGTTCGCCCTCAATCCCCTTGAAAATTCCATCCTTTTGCTTAATAGTGATGCTGTTCCATCCCATATGAGGTATCTTTAAAGTTCCGTTCTGGTTAGGAATTTTGCTGATTTTTCCCTCAAATATAGATAATCCCTTTACTCCGGGGCTTTCCTCACTTTGGGGAAACAGCAACTGAAGGCCTAAGCATATGCCCAAAAAGGGCTTTCCGCTTTTTGTAAATTCTATCACCGTATCCTTTATTTTACGGCTGTTCATAGTGTCCATTGTGTCGCCAAAGGAGCCAACTCCCGGGAGTATAGCGCCGTCGGCATTCATAATCTCTTCCTTATTATCGGTAACCTTACAATCAGCACCAATGAATTTCAAAGCCTTGTAAACGCTTTGTATATTACCGGCGCCGTAGTCAATAATTGCAATCATATTGTTTCTCCATCTCTAAAGTATGTGTATTGAATGTGTATATTTTAGCATACTAAAGCCTTTTTTGCAACAATATAACACTACAGATGATGATTTGTTACATATATATTTTTATCTCAACACAAAGTAAAACTATTTAAAGGTGAAATTCCAATAATTTTCGTTTTATTTAATTGAAAATTTAGTTTAAATATGTTAAAATAAATTGACTATGCAAAAGAGGGTAGAAAAATGATAAAGCATTTATTAGCCAGAATTGATATTAATATGGATACCTTTTCAAAAGGACAGAAAAGGATTGCAAAATATATTGAGGAGCATTACGACAAAGCGGCATATATGACAGCCCTTAAGTTGGGAGAAACTGTTGGTGTTTCCGAAAGTACAGTTGTCCGCTTTGCTTCTGAGCTTGGTTATGATGGTTACCCCGAACTTCAAAAGGCAATGCAGGAGATGATTAAGGAAAAGCTCACCTCCGTTCAGCGTATTGAGGTTACCGAAACCAGAATCGGCGACAATGATGTACTCACCACAGTTCTAAATCAGGACATTGATAAAATCAGAAGAACTATTGAAGAAATCTCCCATGAAGATTTTGACAACGCCATCAAGGCACTTTCAAAGGCAAAGGAGATTTATGTCTTTGCGGTAAGGTCAACCTCCGCCCTTGCAAGCTTTTTAGGCTACTACTTACAGCTTATATTCGGCAATGTTCACATTATAAACACAACCTCAAAAAGCTCAACCTACGAAAACCTTTTCAGAATTTCAGAAAAGGATGTTATGATAGGCATCAGCTTTCCTCGGTACAGCACAACTGCTGTTGAGGCTATGGAGTTTGCCCAGGAGAGAAAGGCGGATGTAATAGCTATTACCGACAGTATGGCATCTCCTCTTG
The DNA here is from genome assembly GCA_051880995.1 of Ruminococcus sp. GTDB lineage: Bacteria > Bacillota > Clostridia > Oscillospirales > Acutalibacteraceae > Ruminococcoides. The sequence continues at coordinate 9,073 of JBJEPA010000058.1, read as the reverse complement.
TAGAGTGTGCTAACCACATTTTGATTGCAAGGAGCGACATGGCGTCTGTTGTGGATTCCCTTGTTGCACCCCTTTCACTTATAAATGCACTGATTGTTGCCTGTGTTTTGTCCGAAAAAGAAAGGGTAAAGGACACCTTCCACCAGCTTGAAGATGTTTGGACAAAGCAGGGTGTTTACACCAAAAGAGAAAAAGAAATGAGAGAGGAAAAAGAAAATGCCTGACGTTATTGTTGTTGGAGGAGGTGCCGCCGGTATGATGGCGGCAGGAACTTGTGCTTACTACGGTGCAAATGTAACACTCCTTGAAAAGAACAGCAGAACAGGCAGAAAAATTCTTGTCACAGGCAAAGGCAGATGTAACATTACCAACGACTGCGACAAAGACACATTCTTAGAGAATGTTCCAACTAATCCTCGTTTTTTATACAGCGCAATAAATAATTTTGACAGTCAGGATACAATTTCATTTTTTAACGACTTAGGGTTAGAAACAAAAACAGAACGTGGCAACAGAGTATTCCCTGTTTCAGACAGGGCAATGGATGTTGCCGACACCCTTTATTCATATGTTAAGCACAACGGAGTAAAGGTGGTGGAGTCAACAGTAAAATCCCTTATAACACAGGGGGATAAGGTAATAGGAGTTGTTGACCAAAACGGCAGAGAATTTTTCGGCGACAGCGTAATCATAGCCACAGGGGGTATGAGCTACCCCGGCACAGGTTCAACAGGGGATGGATATGCCCTTGCAAAATCTGTTGGTCATACCGTAACAAACCTTATGCCATCCCTTGTTGGTCTTGTTTCTAGTGACAGCTTTTGCGGTGAACTCCAAGGACTTTCACTAAGAAATGTTGCCCTAACAGCCTATGAGGACAACAAGGTTATCTACAAGGATTTTGGCGAAATGGTTTTCACCCACAAAGGTGTGTCAGGTCCTGTTGTTTTGTCTGCCAGCGCTCATATGAGACATTTTGACAAAAAATCATACAGTATTTCCCTTGACCTTAAGCCTGCTTTGTCTGAGGAAAAGCTGGATTTAAGACTTCAAAGGGAATTTTCAAACCATAAAAACAATCAGATAAATAATTCCCTTAAAGAATTATTGCCAAAAAAGCTTATCCCTGTCATCATCAAAAGATGGGGAATACCTGAAACCAAAAAGTGCAATTCAATTACAAAGGAAGAGCGAAAAACTCTCCTTGATTTACTTAAAAATTTTACTGTAAATATTTCCTCATTAGGCAGTCTTAGCGAGGCTATCATCACATCGGGTGGGATTTCTACAAAAGAAATTAACCCAAAAACTATGGAAAGTAAGTTGATTTCAAACCTTTTCTTCTGCGGAGAGGTAATTGATGTTGATGCCTACACAGGGGGATTCAATCTGCAAATTGCCTTTTCAACAGGCAGACTTGCAGGTTATTACAGTGCTATAAAGGAAGGATAAAACTATGTCTATTGCTATTGCTATTGACGGACCTGCGGGAGCAGGAAAATCATCTCTTTCAAAGGAGGTTGCAAAGGAGCTTTCTTTCATCTATGTTGACACAGGAGCTTTGTACAGAACCATCGGTCTTGCCACATCAAGAAGGGGCATTTCTATGGATGACAAGGAGGGGATTGTGTCACTCCTTGACGAAATTGAGGTAAAGCTTGCCTTTAACGACGAGGGAACTCAGATTGTTCTACTTAACGGCGAGGATGTTTCCGGCTTTATCAGAACTCCACAGGCTTCTATGTATGCATCTGCTGTTTCTGCAATTCCTGAGGTAAGGGCATTTTTGCTTGATTTACAGCGTAATATGGCTAAAAACGACAATGTTATAATGGACGGCAGGGACATCGGTACAGTAGTACTGCCTGATGCAAAAATCAAAATATTCCTTACAGCCTCAGCCGAAAAGCGTGCCATGAGAAGATATAAGGAAAATATTGAAAAGGGAATAGAAGTTTCCTACGAAGAAGTGCTTAAGGATGTAAACGAAAGAGATTACAACGACAGTCACCGTGCCATAGCACCATTAAAGCCGGCTGAGGACAGCATCACAGTTGATACAAGCGACTACGACTTTGAGGGTTCAAAAAATCTGCTTCTCAAGGTTATAAGGGAGAGAATGTAATGTCTGAGTCAAAAGAAATGAAGATAAAAGAGCATTTGATTTTTTACAAAGTTTGCAAGGTTATTGTTCTTCCTATATTCAAACTGATTTTCCGCTATAAAACCATCAGAGAATGTGAACTCCCAAAGGACGGTAGTTACATAATAGCCTGTAACCACCTTTCCTACACCGACCCTGTATTTGTAGGACTTACCCACAAAAGAAGAGTTTTCTTTATGGCTAAGTCGGAACTTTTCAAAAATCCTTTCTTCGGTGCATTAATAAGAATTTTAGGTGCATTTCCTGTTACAAGAGGAGCAAATGACGGAAAGGCTATTGCCACAGGTGAGGACTTAATTAATAACGGCAAGGTTATGACAATCTTCCTTGAGGGTGGCAGAAGTAAAACAGGTGAGCTTATGCGACCGAGGAGTGGCTGTGCAGTTGTTGCCCGCCAGACAAAAGCCCCTGTTGTACCAATGTGTATCACAGTAGTTGGAAAAAGCAAAAGTGTTTTTGCAAAGCGTGTAATCCATATCGGAAAACCACTATCCTATGAAGAGCTTGGTTTCAGCAACGACGAAGAGCCTTCCCCAAGAGAATTCCGTGTGGCATCAAAAACCATTATGAATGAAATCACAAAGTTTAGAGAAATGGACAGAGTTGATAAATGAAAAAAGTAATTTTGGCAAAGTCAGCCGGCTTTTGCTTTGGAGTAAACAGAGCAATAGAAATTGTCAATAAACTGGTTGACGAGAAAAAGTCGGTGTGTACCCTTGGACCAATCATTCACAATATGCAGGTTGTTCAGGAACTGAAAGAAAAGGGCGCTGCTTCTATCGACTCAGTAGATGAAGCGAAACAGGACGACACAATTGTAATTCGCTCTCACGGAGTTTCTCAAAAGGTTATGGACAGCATAAAGGAAAAAAACCTTAGCTTTGTTGACGCAACCTGTCCCTTTGTTGCAAAAATCCATAAAATTGTAAAGGAAGCAAAGGATGATGAGATTGTAATTATCGCCGGTGATAAGCTCCACCCCGAGGTTCAGGGCATAATGGGACACTGTAACGCCAAGTGCTACACCTTTAAAAATTTGGAAGAATTATCAGAAATTTTCAAAATAATTCCTCCAGAGAAAAATAATTTGATAAAAGTTGTTGCACAAACAACTTTTGACCTAAAAGAATGGGAAAAAAGTATAAAAAGTTTAAAAAATGTCTATACAAATGCAAAAATTTTTGATACAATATGTAATGCTACGACCTTACGCCAGAAAGAGGCGGCTGAAATTTCAAAATCGGTCGATATGATGTTTGTTGTTGGCGATAAACACAGCTCAAACTCTTTTAAGCTATATAGTATCTGCTCTTCAAATTGCAAAAACACCTTTTTTATTGAAACTGCAGAGGAACTACCGGTAAAAGAGATAAGTAAGGCAGATAGTATAGGCGTAACAGCCGGTGCGTCAACGCCGGCAAGGATTATTAAGGAGGTTCTGGATAAAATGAGTGAAGTAAACACATCCAGCGTGAATGAAAATGAATTGAGCTTTGAGGAGATGCTTGAAGAATCTCTGAAGAGTATGAATACAAATGAGAGGGTAATGGGCACTGTTATGAGCATCGCTGCAAACGGTGATGTATCTGTTGATGTTGGCAGAAAGCAAGCAGGATATATTCCTAACGACGAAATTTCTTACGACCCAACAGTAACAGCAAACGATGTTCTTAAGGTTGGCGACGAAGTTGAGCTTCTCATTATGAAGACAAACGACCAGGAAGGCACAATTATGCTTTCCAAGAAGAGAGTAGATGCTCAAAAGAACTGGGAAGAGCTTGAAGCCCTTGCTGAAAGTGACGAAATCTTTACAGGCAAGGTTATTGAGGCAGTTAACGGTGGCGTTATCGTAATGCTCAAGGGCAACCGTATCTTTATTCCTGCATCCCAGGCAACTCTTACTCGTGATGAAGACGCTTCCGAGTTAGTTGGCAAGGAAGTTCAGTTCAGACTTCTTGAGGTTTCAAGAAAGGGCAGAAGAAAGAGAGCTATCGGCTCAATCAGAGCTGTACTTAAGGAAAAGAGAGCTGAAGAAAAGGCAAAGCTTCTTGAATCTTTAGCTGTTGGCAATACATATATGGGTACAGTTAAGTCCCTCACAAGCTACGGTGCATTTGTTGACATCGGCGGAGTATATGGTATGATTCACATCAGCGAGCTTAGCTGGTCAAGAATCAAGCACCCATCAGAGGTTGTTAATGTAGGCGACCAGGTTGCTGTTTACATTAAGGATATCAACGAAGAAACAAAGAAGATTTCCCTTGGCTACAAGAAGGACGAGGACAACCCTTGGTTCATTCTTGAGAACCAGTATCCTGTTGGCACAGTAGCAAAGTGCAAGATTGTTGGTCTTACAACATTCGGTGCATTTGCTAACATTATCCCCGGCATCGACGGTCTTATCCACATCAGCCAGATTTCCAACAAGAGAATTGAAAAGCCGGAGGATGTTCTCAAAGTGGGCGACGAGGTTGAGGCAAAGATTATTGCTATCGACTTTGAGAAGAAGAGAGTTTCACTTTCTATGCGTGCACTTATTGCTGATGAAACAGCTGAAGAAGCAGTAGAAGAGGCTCCGGCTGAAGTTGAAGAAGAAACTGCTGAATAAGTAATCTATAAAGATAAAAGGAGGCACCTTTTTGGTGCCTCTGTTTTATAATCAATGTCGTCAAATTAAGAATATTTACATTCGGTGTTATATGTATTATCCCTATCATTCCACCACCCTCCACTGTCATTCTGAGGGAGCAAAGCGACTGAAGAATCTGAAAGGATAGCAGTAGTGCATAAATCGACACTGACAGGTTAGATGAAAGTATGATTTTCCTAACAAAGCAAGTGGTAAAGGAAGGGGATTCCTCGATAAGCTCGGAATGACAGGGTGTCGCTCGGAATAACAGAATGTGAATTTTTCCTTAAGTTGACGACATTGGTTTTATAATAACAGGAATTAGTACAATAATACGAATATATGATGAAATATTAGTATTTATGAGGTGGTTTTATGAATAAAGAAATAATTGAACAAACACAGGAAGTATTTGACGAAGTGATCGAAAAGGCAAACCTTAAAGAGGGGGATATTCTGGTTATAGGATGTTCCACTTCCGAGATTAACGGAAGTCCCATGGGTACTGACAGCAACCTTGCTTTGGCACAGGATGTATATAGTGCCTTTTACGATAAACTAAAATCAATGGGCGTTTATATGGCTGTTCAGTGCTGTGAACACCTTAACAGAGCATTAGTTGTAGAAAAATCCCTTGCAGATAAGCTGGGTCTTGAAAGGGTAAATGTTGTTCCACAGCCAAAGGCAGGGGGTTCCTCAGCCACAACAGCATATGGACTTTTTGACAATCCTATAATGGTTGAGCATATCAAGGCAGATGCCGGAATAGATATTGGCGGAGTGCTTATCGGTATGCACCTAAAGGAAACAGCAGTTCCTCTCAAGATGATCCACAAGAAAATCGGTAAGGCTATTATCATAGCCGCAAGAACACGACCAAAATTCATTGGCGGAGTGAGAGCAGTATATGACGAAAACTTACTTTAGGAGGGGAATATGACTCACGAAGAAATTCAAAATAATAAAGAAGAATTTATTAAAATTTATAGAGAAAATATTACAAGAGAGGGCAGTGAAGAACTGCTGAAATGGATGGAAAAAACCGACTTTTTTACAGCACCTGCAAGTAGCAGATTTCACTATGCCTGTGAGGGCGGACTTTGCGCCCACTCTATCTCTGTATATAAAACCCTTATAGAAAAGCATTTTGACGAAGATACAGACGATATAGAGAGCTTTACAATTTCAGCACTTCTCCACGACCTTTGTAAGGCAGAGTTTTACAAGGTTAGCACCCGAAATGTAAAGAACGAAGTGACCGGTCAATGGGAAAAGGTTCCCTACTTTTCCGTTGAGGACAAATTCCCATACGGTCACGGTGAAAAATCCGTCTTTCTCATTGAACGAAAAATGCGACTAAAGCTTGAAGAGGCAATGGCTATCCGCTGGCATATGGGCGGTTTTGACGAAGGTGGCGGATATACAATGAGCGACGCTTACAACAAATATCCTCTTGCAGTAAAACTTCATCTCTCGGACCTTGAATCTACCTATTTAAGGGAAAAAGGTACATCAGATGTCAACAGAAAGTAGTAGTTATGGATTTACAATCAGCAAAAGTTAAAGCAGAACAACTGCGAAAAGAAATAACCTATCACAACAACCTATATTACAACAAGGATAACCCGGAAATTTCAGACTTTGAGTACGATAAAATGCTTAGAGAGCTGGAAAATATCGAGGGGGAATTTCCCTCCCTTATAACCGCCGATTCTCCAACTCAGAATGTGGGAGGAAATGCAGGGGAAAAGTTCAGTCCTGTTACTCACACCGTACAAATGGCAAGCCTGCACGACTCTTTTAGCCACGGTGAACTTATTGACTTTGACCGCAAAGTTCGTGAAGCTGTGGGGGAAACAAGCTATGTTGTAGAGCCTAAGATAGACGGACTTTCCGTTTCCTGCGAATACGAAAAGGGAGTATTTGTCCGAGGTTCAACACGAGGTGACGGTGTAACAGGTGAGGATATAACAGACAATCTTCTAACAATAAAGTCACTACCAAAAAGGCTGAAAAAAGCTCCGGAATTTCTTGAAGTTCGTGGCGAGGTTTATATGTCTGATGAAAACTTCCTGAAACTTGTTGAGTATCAGGAAGAAAATGAAGAAAAAACCTTTAAAAATCCACGAAATGCCGCCGCCGGCTCACTTAGGCAAAAGGATTCAAAGATAACCGCACAGAGAAATCTGGACATCTTTATCTTTAATATTCAGCAGGTGAGAGGGGTGGAGATAAATACCCACAAAGAGGGTCTTGATTACCTTACAGAAATGGGATTCCCAACACCGCCTTTCTATAATTTGTATGACAATATAAATGACGCAATAGAAGAAATAGAGCACATCAACTGTATTCGTGGAACACTTGGTTTTCCTATTGACGGAGCAGTTGTAAAGGTGAATGATTTTTCTCAACGAGAATTATTAGGCAGTACGGCAAAGTTCCCAAAATGGGCAGAGGCATATAAGTACCCTCCCGAAGAAAAGGAAACAAAGCTACTTGACATTGAGATAAATGTGGGACGAACAGGCGCATTAACACCGGTTGGTATTTTTCAGCCTGTCAATCTTTCAGGCACAACTGTGAGCAGAGCAGTCCTCCACAACGAGGATTTCATAAAGGAAAAGGACATCAGAATCGGCGACACAGTTGTTATCCGTAAGGCAGGAGAAATTATCCCTGAGGTTGTTTCCCTAAAGCACCACGGAGAAAACACAGTGCCTTTTGAATTTCCAACAACTTGCCCATCCTGCGGAAGTACAGTTTCAAGGGATGGGGAAGAAGCGGCAATCCGTTGTACCAATACAGAATGTCCCGCACAGCTCCTAAGACACCTTATCCATTTTGTCAGCCGTGACGCTATGGATATTGAGGGACTTGGGCCATCTGTTCTTGAACAGCTTGTTCAATCAGGTCTTGTAAAGTCACCTGTTGACCTTTACAAATTAACTCCAATGGATGTTCTTGGACTTGAACGAAAAGCAGAAAAATCTGCCCTTAACCTTATTGAGTCAATCGAAAAGTCAAAAGGACAGGAGCTTTACAGACTTATCTTTGCCCTTGGTATCCGCCACATAGGTCAAAAGGCGGCAAAACTTTTGTGTCAGCACCTACACACCATTGAAAATATAATGAACAGCACCGTAGAGGATTACACCTCAATCGACGGCTTTGGCGATGTTATGGCACAGAGTATTGTTGAATATTTCAGCCATAATGAGAGCAAAAACCTGATTGCCGAGCTTAAAGAGTGTGGTGTAAAGATGCCACCGGTAGAGGAAAATTCCGATGACGGCAAGCTAAAGGGACTGACCTTTGTTTTAACAGGCACACTCCCAACCTTAAAGAGGAGTGAAGCATCAAAGCTGATTGAAAATGCCGGTGGAAAAACCTCATCATCAGTAAGCAAAAAAACAAGCTATGTCGTAGCAGGAGAAGAGGCAGGAAGTAAGCTGACAAAAGCCCAAAGCCTTGGTGTAACAGTAATCACCGAAGAACAACTCCTTGAAATGCTTGGTTAATTTTTATAAATATAATACCTTAATATACAGTCTTTCAATAATATGAAAGGCTGTTTATTTTTACAAAAAATAATTGACTATTTTGTAAATTATGGTAAAATTATAGTATAAAACTATGCAATAGAGGTGTAGGAGTATGAAAAGAAATATTAATGTACTAATTGTTTTTTTGCTAATATTCGCTCTATCATTTACCGTTGTAGGATGTGGTGAAAGCGATTTACCCACTAAAAATACCTCCTTTGAAACTACCAAAGAAAAAACTTCAACAGTAGAAACAACAACTGCAAATATTCAAATAAACGAGGAGGATTTAGTGCCTTCACAAGGACTGGAATTTAAAAGCAATGGTGACGGTACCTGCAAAATAGTGGGAATTGGCGAATGTAAAGACAAGGACATTGTAATTCCTACCGTCAGTCCGTCAGGGGATAAAGTCACCCTTATTTGCAATAATGCTTTTGAAAATCTTAGTTGTGTCAACAGCGTAACCTTGCTGAATTATAACTATAAAGTGGGTGAAGAGGCATTTGAGTCGGGAGAGTTTGCATCATTAAATATAATCGGCGGAAGTCCTGTAATTCAAAGGAAAGCGTTTGCTTACTGCAACAAACTGACTTCAATTTACTTCAAGAGTTGCACAGTTGAGGTGGGCGAAAAAGCCTTTTTAGACTGTGGAAAAAATGCGACTGTAACATTTTACGATTGTACATCAACAATTAAAGACAAAGCTTTCCGCAGGAGTCCATTGTTAAGTCT